>URRK01000001.1 GCA_900550315.1 uncultured Oscillospiraceae bacterium
GCCTTGTTTGCCCAGCCGGCGCGGGGGTTTTTTTTAACCTTTTTAAATTTAAACGCTGCCGCTGCAAAGCTTAAACCATAGAAACCTTTAAAACCTTAAAGGTTGCCTTTTCAAGCTTTTGGCCGTTTTCTTCGCTAACTAACTGAAAGGCTTTTAGCTCTTGACTTTGTCCGCCGTTTAAATTGTTTACATAAACCGTGTCGCTGGTAATTCTTGCGCCGGTGCCGTCCACCGCCTCAATTTGAACCATGAACGATTTCTGCTCCGCCCCTTTATTTTTTACCTTAACCGGCAACTCGTAGCTGTTTATAAAGCCTTTTTCTACCTTAAATTTGCCTAACTCAACCTCTAAGTTGTTTTTTAAAATGTCCTCGGTATTATTGCCGCTTAAATCGTCCATAGAGTCGGATATTTTGCTCATAGAGTTTGAAAACTCACTGGTTGCGTCCGAAATTGCTTTAGCGGCCGAGGCTTGCATAACAATGGTAATAATAATAGAAAGCAGACCCAAAACAATTCCCGCAACGGCTACCCCGGTGCTGCTTTTTTTGGCAAAGCAAACAATGGCAAAGGCTACTGCCAATATGCCAAGAAAAAAGGCTACATTATTAATAATCGGAATAAAAGATAGCACCGCCCCGATAATTCCAAGCACCAGTGCCGCCGTGCCAAAGCCCGAATGATTTTTTGTTTGATTGGTTGTTGTTTGATTTTCCATAACTTTATCCTCCTAAATATACCGTATTGGGATATTTCGATTATACCATAGTGGGATAATATTGTCAAGAGGTGACAATATGCGCTTAAAACAAATTCGGAAAGCAAAAGGCATTTCGCAGTTAAAGCTTGCTATGGACCTAAACACCAACCAAAACACCATCAGCCGGTACGAAACCGGGGAGCGGGAGCCCGGTATTCGGGAGCTGATTAGCCTGGCGGATTATTTTAATGTTTCGGTAGACTATTTGTTAGAGCGAACCGACAACCCAAAGCTGTACCAATAACCGCCCTTTGGTTTATAGCCCAGCAAAGCAACAAAAAGCAACCAGCGGCAAAAAAGGTCAATTGCTAAAACGGGTCAACGAAAACTAAATAATAAAACCCCAACCCAACAACCGGGCAGCAAAAGCCAAAAGAATTTAAGAACCTCGGCAAAGCTAAAAATTATAAAAGCCGGGCAACCGCCCGGCCAAAATAACAGCGCCTTTGCACTGTAACAATATTTTACTTTTTGCCCCGCACCGCTTTAAAAAAGTCTTGCAGCAGGGCTAAGCACTCCTGCTCTAACACGCCGCCGTAAACCTGCGGCTTGTTTGGCAGCCGATAATAAAACAAATTCAGCGCGCCGCCCAACGCGCCCTTTGCCGGGTCGCCGGCGCCAAAAACAACCTCGGCCATGCGGGCGTTGGCTGCCGCCCCGGCACACATGGGGCATGGCTCTAAGGTAACATAAAGGCTGGCCTTTTCTAACCGAAAGGTGTTTAAAGCCTTGCAGGCCGCGCGAATAGCCAAAACCTCGGCGTGCGCGGTGGGGTCGCAATTGGTTTCTACCAAATTGTGCGCCGCGGCAATAACCCTGCCGCCCTGCACCACAACCGCGCCAACCGGCACCTCGCCCAGCGCCGCCGCCAGCTTTGCCTGCTGCAAAGCAGCTTGCATAAATTTTTGGTTCATGGCCTTATTGCAGCTGCACGGTTAGTACCGTAAGGGCGGTAATAATTATAAAAATAATTACGGTTGGCCGGCCCATAAACCAGCCAAAGCGCTGCCCCGCGGTAGAAACATGGGGCGTTTTGGCAAAGGCAAAAATGTTGGGGCTTTTAACCGTTAACCGGTAGGCTGCAAAAATGCCGCCAATAATTAAAACCAGCACTAAAACGTAATTTAACAGCTGCATTAGGTTTTCGTTTAAATAAAGGCTGCCGTGCTCTTGCAGTACCGCTAAAAAGTTGTTTAAAAAGTGAATCAATACGCCGGTCCAAATGCTGCCGGTTTTAACAACGGCAAAGCCCAAAAGCAGCCCAACCGTAAACGCAAAGGGTATTTGAATAAGGTTGCCGTGTACTAAGCCAAACAAAATGGCCGAGGTAAAAATGGCAAAGGAGTCGCCAAATTTTCTTAGGCTGCCTAAAATAGCCCCGCGAAAGAAAAATTCCTCTATTAACGCGGGGGCACAGGCCGTTGTTAAAAAGCTAATAACAAAGCCTAATATCCCCTGCGGGGTGCCAAAATCCTGCGATTTTAGCTCAAAAACCGGCGAAAGCCGCTGCTGCAAAATGCTTACCCCAATGTTGGCAATGTAGCACCCGCCAATGGCAGTAAAAACCATTGGCCAAAACAGCGCTTTGTTTGGCTTGGCAAAGCTAATAAGCTCCCTTACGCGCCGGCGCTGCATTTTAATAAGGCAAAGTGCCGCCCCGCCAAACCCCACAAAGGTTAAAACGGTGTTTAACAGCAGCGAAAAAACAGGCTCGGCCAGCAGCAAATTTAGGCTAAAGGCCATATTTTGCGTTTGTTGGTACAAAAGGTTTAAGCCAACAATGATAAGCACCTGCAGGCAGTTTACAAAAAGGTAAAACAGCAGCAGCGCCCCGCCAACCTTGGTGCCCGTTTTGGCAACCGCCTGCTTTTCGTAATAAAGCTGCGGCATTTGGTAAACCCCGGGGTAGAGCGGGTATTGCCCGTAGTATGGGTTATACTGATTATACTGTGCGTACTGTATATAATACGGGTTGTACTGTGCGTTTGGCACGCCGGGCTGCGCCGGGTTCCCGTAAAAATTACTTTGCGTATTATTTTGCACCGGTTGTTGCCCGTTAAAATTACCAGGCGTATTATTTACCCCCGTATTTTGAACCGGCACCCCTTGCGGCACGGTTTGAACCGGGTTTACCTGCACCGGGCTGGCCTGCGGGGCTGCACCCTGGGGCCAAGCCCCTTGCGGCGCGTTTGGCACGGCGGCCCCCTGAACGGGATTGCCCTGTACCGAAACCCCTTGAACCGGAACCCCCTGCGGAGTGGCTTGAACCGGGTTTGCTTGTGCCGGGCCGGCCTGCACCGGGGGTTGCTGCGCGGGCGATGCCGAAGCTGCAACCGTCGGCATCGGTGTTTGCGCACCCTGCGCCGGCACCCCTTGAATCGGCGCCCCTTGCGGCAAAACCCCTTGTGGGTTTCCTTGCGGGGTTCCCCCCTGCGCGCCGGGCTGTACCGGGGCGGCCGGCGGGGAAACCTGCTGCGGTGCGTCCCCCTGCGGGGGCATTTGCGGTTGTTGATCAAAGGAATTCATGTTGTGCTCCTTTTATTCCTGCGTTGTGTTGGTTTCGGGCTGCGCGGTTTGCTCGGCCTGTTCAGTTGGCTCTGCCGGCTCGGCCTCTGCCCCCTCCGGCGCGGCAGCGCCCTCATCATGCGGGGCGGCAACAACAGTTAAAATTTTGTCGTCCCCCTCTACCCGCATTAAGCGCACACCCTTGGCCGGGCGGGCTAAGGTTCTAATTTCGGCAACCGAAATACGAATAATAGAGCCGTTGGAGCGGATCATAACCAGATCCTCCTCCTCTTTTGCCTCAATAATTGCGGCAACCTTGCACTGGTAAAGCTCGCACTTGTAGTTGGTAACGCCCTTGCCCCCACGCTGGGTCACGCGGTAATCCGCAACCTTGCTGCGGCGGCCAAGGCCGGTGTCGGTAACGGTTAGCAGCTCGCCGTTTTGCGGGCAAACCTCCATGCCAATTACCGTGTCGTCCGCCTCCATGCGAATGGCGCGAACACCACGAGCCGTACGGCCCATGCAGCGAACGTTATTTTCCGGGAAACGGATAATCCGCCCGTTTTTGGTGGCTACCATAAACTCGCCGCTGCCGTCGGTAATTTTAACAAAGCTTAGCTCGTCGTCCTCCTCCATGGCAAGGGCTATTACGCCGTTTTTGCGGGTGTGCCGAAAGGCGTTTAGCTCGGTGCGCTTAATAACGCCCTTTTTGGTACCCATGCAAACAAACCTGCCCTCGGCCTCCCGCTCGGCGGTTGGTACAATAACAACAATTTTTTCACCCGGCAGCAGGGGTACTAAGTTTACCATGTTCATGCCCTTGGCGGTGCGGGTGCCTTCGGGAATTTCGTACGCTTTCATGCGGTAAACCCGCCCTAAGTTCGAGAACATCATAATATAATCGTGCGAGGAGCAGGTAAACATGTTTTCTACAATGTCGTCCTCACGGGTGGTCATGCCAATAATGCCGTTGCCGCCGCGGTGCTGCACGGTGTAGGTGTCGCACGGCAGGCGCTTAATGTAACCGTTTTGGGTCTTGGTTAAAATGCACTGCTCTACCGGAATCAGGTCTTCAATATCTACCTCTCCGGCCACATCCGAAATTTCGGTGCGGCGGTCGTCGGCGTAGCGGTCGCGCTGGTTCAAGGCCTCGGTTTTTACAATATCCAGTATTCTTTCGTGGCTGGCTAAAATGGCTTCGCACTCTTTAATAAAATCTAACTTTTCCTGTAATTCGTCTAAAATCTTTTGTTTTTCCATGCCCGCTAACCGGCCCAGCTGCATTTGCACAATGGCCGTTGTTTGCACATCGTCCAGGCCAAAGCGGTCGGTTAAGGCCTGCTTGCTTTCGGGAATGGTTTTGCTGTTGCGAATAATGCTAATAACCTCGTCAATAAAATCCAGCGCAACCTTTAAGCCCTCTAAAATATGGGCGCGTTCCTCGGCCTTGCGTTTTTCAAACGCGGTGCGGCGCTGAATAATTTCGCACTGAAAGTCAATGCAGTTTTGCAGCATCTCCTTTAGCGTTAAAACCTGCGGTTTGCCGTTTACAATGGCCAGCAAAATGGCGCCAAAGGTGGTTTGCAGCGAGGTGTAGGAGTACAGCTTGTTCAGTACCACTTGCGGGCTGGCGTCTTTTTTAACATCTACAATAATGCGAATACCGCCGTCCCGCTTGGAGGAGTAGTCTACAACATCCTCAATGCCCTCAATGCGCTTTTCGTTGGCTAAATCGTAAATGTTTTTAACCAGGTCTTTTTTGCGCACCTTGTAAGGAATTTCGGTAATTACAATGCGGAATTTGCCGTTTTTAACCTCCTCAATTTCGGCCTTGCCGCGCAGGGTAATTTTGCCGCGGCCGGTGGCGTACGCCGCGCGAATCCCCGCCCGGCCCATAATGGTGCCCCCGGTTGGAAAATCCGGCCCTTTAATGTACTGGCAAATGTCCGAAAGCTCGGCTTCGGGGTTGTCTATTAAACAGCACATACCGTCAATAACCTCGCCCAAATTGTGCGGGGGAATTTCGGTAGCCATACCAACCGCAATACCCGAGGAGCCGTTTACCAAAAGCTGCGGAAACCGCACCGGCAAAACCTCCGGCTCTTTTAGGCGGTCGTCGTAGTTCGGCATAAAGTTTACGGTATCTTTTTCAATATCGTCCAGCATGTGCATGGAAAGCCGATTCATTTTAGACTCGGTATAACGGTAGGCGGCGGCGGGGTAACCGTCAATGTTACCAAAGTTGCCGTGCCCGTCAATTAACGGGTAGCGCAGCGAAAAATCCTGCGCCATGCGCACCATGGCGTCATAAACCGAGGCGTCGCCGTGCGGGTGGTACCGGCCCAGCACCGCACCAACCGTGTCGGCGCACTTGCGGTAGGCCTTGTCGGGCGTTAGGCCGTTTTCGTACATGGTATACAAAATGCGGCGGTGTACCGGCTTTAGGCCGTCCCGCACATCCGGCAGCGCGCGCCCCACTAAAACTGACATAGAATACTGCAGCATGCTGTTGCGTACTTCGTCTACAATTTCAACCGGCTGAATACTGGTTTCATGATCCTCCGGCCAATAAACTTTTTCCTGCTTTGCCATATTTGTGCCCTCCTTTAAATGTCAAGATCCGTAGCAAATACGGCGTTTTCTTCAATAAAATGGCGGCGCGGTTCAACTTCCTCGCCCATTAGCATGCTAAAGGTGGCGTCGGCCAATTCGGCGTCCGACATTTTAACCTTAAGCATGGTGCGGTGTTCGGGGTCTAAGGTGGTCTCCCACAGTTGCTCGGGGTTCATTTCACCCAAACCTTTGTACCGCTGTACATCGGCGTTGCCGCCCAGCTTTTCAATGTAGGCGGCCTTTTCCTCGTCGGTAAAGGCGTCGTAATGGTGCTTGCCCTTAGAAACGCGGAACAGCGGCGGCTGGGCTAAGTAAATGTGCCCCGTTTCAATTAGCTGCGGCATATACCGAAAGAAAAAGGTTAACAGCAGGGTACGAATGTGCGAGCCGTCAACATCGGCATCCGCCATAATAACAATTTTGTCGTACCGCAGTTTGGCAATATCAAAATGGTCGCCAATGCCGGTGCCAAGGGCTAAAATAACCGGGGTTAGCTTGTCGTTGCCGTAAACCTTATCTACCCTTGCCTTTTCAACGTTCAGCATTTTACCCCAAAGCGGTAAAATAGCCTGGTAGGTGCTGTTGCGCCCCTCTACCGCACTGCCGCCGGCCGAATCGCCCTCTACAATAAAAATCTCGGTTTTCGTGGGGTCGTTCGAAATACAGTCGGTTAATTTTTCCGGCATACGCACCCGCGTGGTGTTCGATTGCTTGCGCTGCAGGTCGCGCGCCTTTTGGGCGGCCTCCCGCGCGTTCGAGGCGGCAATGGCCTTTTCAATAATGGTTTTGCCAATGGCGGGGTGATCCTCTAAAAAGGCCGAAAACTGGCTGCTTACCATGTTGTTTACCATAGTACCCATAGAGGTGTTGCCTAATTTAGATTTGGTTTGCCCCTCAAACTGAGCCTCGGTTAACTTTACGCTAATAACCGCAATAAGCCCCTCTAAAACATCATCGGCGCGCAGCCGCGGGTTAGATTCTTTTAAATATTTAAACCGCAGTCCGTAATTGTTAATGGCCCGAACCAAGGCGTTTTTAAAAGAGGTTTCGTGCGTGCCGCCGTCTACGGTATGAATATTGTTGGCAAAGCTAATAATGTTGGTGTCGTACCCCGTGTTAAACAGCAGGGCAACCTCGGCGGCCGAGTCATTCTCGGTTTTCGAAAGGTAAATCACCTCGTCGTGCAGCTTTTCCTTTTTGGTTTTGGCCAGCAAAAATTCGCAGTAACTTTTAATGCCGCCCTCAAAGTGCAGCACCGTTTCTTTTTCCTGGTCGGGGCGCAGGTCGCGCAGAATAATTTTAACGCCGGCGTTTAAAAAGGCCTGCTCACGCAAACGGGTCAGCAAAATGTCGTAATCGTAAACCGTGGTGTCGGTAAAAATCTCGGCGTCCGGCTTAAAGGTAACAATGGTGCCGGTTTTGTCGGTGTCGCCAACAATGTGCAGCTCGTCTACCGCGTTGCCGCGCTCGTAACGCTGCTTGTAAAGGTGCTTGCCGTCGGCAACCTCAACCTCTAACCAGCTGGAAAGCGCGTTTACAACCGAGGCGCCTACGCCGTGCAGCCCGCCGCTTACCTTGTAGCCGCTGCCGCCAAACTTACCGCCGGCGTGCAGCACCGTAAATACAACCGAAACGGTTGGAATCCCCATTTTGGGGTGAATTCCTACCGGAATTCCGCGCCCGTTATCCTGCACGCGAATAATGTCGCCCTCTAAAATGTCGCAGTAAATGGTGTCGCAGTAGCCGGCCAAGGTTTCGTCAATGGCGTTATCTACAATTTCGTAAACCAGGTGGTGCAGCCCGCGCTCGCCGGTAGAGCCAATGTACATACCCGGCCGCTTGCGAACCGCCTCTAACCCTTCTAAAACCTGTATGGAATTTTCGTCGTAGCTTTCGGTTACGGGGGTGTTAATATCGTTTGCGCTCATTCAAAAATCTCCGTTTCTTTTTTCGCCGCGCCAAAGGGCTAACCGGCGGGAACCCCCGCGCCAAGCCGCTGCGGCAAAATTTTAAATTTAAAAATATTTTTAAAAGCCCGCGCCGGCAAACCCGGCGGCTTTGTTATTTTTTAAAGCTTTAAAAGCAAAATGCCGCTTTTGTTTTTTGGCCTTTGCCCCGGTTTTAGGTTACTCAAAATAAGTAAAGCCTTTTTTGCTGCGCTTTTCCAGCGTTACGGTAGAAATTTGCGAAATGTAAACCGTTTGCTTTTTGCTGTTCTTTGGGGCGGTTACGGCAAAGGTTTTTGGCAGGTCGTCGGTAACGTTTACCACCTGGCCGCGCTTTTCGGCAAGGGTTAAAAAATCCCTCGTTTTTTTGGATACGGTAGAGTTATCTAAATCAAACAACCCAATTAAATCGCTTGTTTTAATAACTGTGCCTTGCCCTAAGTGTAAGTACATTTTTTCACCGCTTTTTAAAAAGTTTATTTTAAATTTAACAAAAAAGCTAAAACCCTTGGCGGGCGGCGGTAACTACCGCCTAATACCGCCTTTCATAAAAGCAAAATTTAAATGAAGGCCAATTTTAAAAGCTCCGCTTTAAAACCCGGTGCAGGCCTTGCAAAAGGCCCTTTTTAAAATTAATTTTAAAAAACAAAGCTTAAAAATTTTGCTTTTAAAAACCCGTTTGCGGCTTTTTGTTTTTTTACAGGCTTGCACCCGTTTAGCAAAAAATTAACCCTGCCGGGTAATTTCACCGCTTTTCATACAAAAAACCGTGCCGTTTTTTAAGCCCTTAATGTTGCCGGGGTCGCAGCAGGTTAAAAAAACCTGCCAGCCTAAAATGTGGTTTAAAATAAAATCCTGCCGGTTTTCGTCCAGCTCGCTCATTACATCGTCTAACAGCACAATGGGGTACTCGCCGGTTAGCTTTTTAATTACCCGAACCTCCGAAAGCTTTAGGGCTAATGCAATGCTGCGGCGCTGCCCCTGCGAGCCAAAGCGCCGGGCGTCCCGCCCGTTCAGCAAAAAGGTTAAATCATCCCGGTGCGGACCAATTGAGGTGTTGCCGGTAAAAAGGTCGGCCTTGCGGCTGTTTTTGTAGGCCGCGGCCAGCTGTGCCGGCTCAAAGCCGTTTAAAACGGTGCTTTCGTAGTGTAAAACAAGCTGCTCCCGCCCGCCGGAAATACCGGCGTAAAGCTCGGGCACAACGGTTTCAAGCAGCTGCATATACCGCTGCCGGTGCCTTAAAACCTCGGCGGCACAGCCGGCCAAGGCCCACTCAAAATCGTCTAATAAATTCTCGCTTTGCGAAAAATATTTTAAGTCCCGCAAAACGCGGTTGCGCTGCTCAACCGCTTTTATATAGCTGCGCAGCGCCCGGTTGTAGGTAGGAAAAATTTGCCCAATGGCCGTGTCTAAAAATCGGCGGCGCATGGCCGGGGCGCCGTTTACCAGGTTTAAATCTAACGGCGAAAAAACAATAGCGTAAAATTTGCCGGCCAGCTCGGCCGCCGAGCTTAACGGCTTGCCGCCGTATTCGGCCTGCCGTTTTGCTAACACGGTTATTTTGGCGGTTTTTTGCACCTCGCCAAAAATGTAATCGCAGCTAATTTGCGCCTGCTCACGGTCAAAACCCTTTAGCTCGGCGTCCTTTGCCCCGCGAAAGCTTTTTGCCCCGCAAAAAAGCCAAAGTGCCTCTAACAAATTGGTTTTACCCTGGGCGTTTTCACCGTAAATAACGTTAATGCCCGGCTGCGGCAAAAAGGTTAGGCTGCTAAAGTTTCGAAACCCCGCAGCCGTTAGCTTTTCAACCGTCATTGGGTTACCTTAAACTGCTGCCCGGCAAAGGTAATTTCATCGCCGGGGTGCAGCTTTTTACCCCGCATGGTGCAAACGCTGCCGTTTACCAGCACTTCGCCCCCGGTAATAACAATTTTAGCGTGCCCGCCGGTTGCGCACACCCCACTAAGCTTTAAAAAACTATCCAGCTTAATAAAATCGGTTGTAATTTTAATTTCTTTCATCATTTTAAAATAATGGGCAATACCAAATAAAGGTAATCGTCCCCCTCCAGCGGCGTAATAACGGCGGCAGCGTTTGGTCCGTTAAACCGCACCAAAACCTCGTCCTCCTCGGTTGCCTTTAGTGCGTCTAACAAATAGCGGTTGTTAAACCCAATTTCAAACTCGCTGCCCTTTAGCTCAATGTCGCAGCAATCGGTGGCGCGACCTACCGATGAGGTGCAGCTAAAGGTTAGGCAATCCTCGTTCAGCGCGCAGCGCACCGGGCTTTTAATTTGGTCGTTTACAATAACCAGCGAAATCCGCTCAATAATTTCAATAATCTGCGGAACATTTATTTTAATTTCCTGCGCAAAGCTTTGCGGAATAGAGCGGCTGTAATCAATGTAGGCACCCTCTAACAGGCGGGAGGTTAAAATGTAACCGTCAATTTCAAAGCTAATGTTGCGGCTGCCAACCTTAATTACAATGCTTTGCTCTTCTTCGCCAATTATTTTAACCGCCTCGCTAATGGCGCGGCTGGAAACCACAAAGCTAATTTTTTCGCTGCTGTTAATTGCTTTTTTGCGAATGGCCAAGCGGTTGCCGTCAATAGCTACTACCTTTAGCTGCCCGTTTTCAATTTCAAAATCAAGGCCGGTTAATATGGGGCGGGTGCCCTCCATTTGCGCGGCGGCAAAGCTGGTTTGCCGTACCATGCTTTTTAAATCCTCAGAAGAAAGCGTAACCGTTTTGTACTCAGCAACATTCGGCATTTCGGGAAAATCCTCCGACGCCATGCCCATAATGTCAAACACGGCGGCCCCGCAGGAAATGTGGCAAACCAAATGGTCGTCGGTTTGCAGCTGAATGGTGGTGCCGCGCACCTTGCGAATAATTTCAAATAAAATGCGGGCGCTAATTACAATGTCCCCTTGCTCGCTGCAAACAATGGGTAATTCTTTTTTCATGCTAATTTCCATGTTGTAGGCCATTAGGGTTAGCTTGCCCTCCTCGGCGGAGAGCAGCACTCCCTCTAAAATCGGCAGCGAGGCCCTGGGGGTTACCGCGCGCTGCAAATTGGAAAGCGCGTTGACTAATAATTCGCGTTCTACTGAGATTTTCATGAAAAAAGTCCCTCTATTCTTTTATTAATTTATAGCAGTAATCTTATAGGAGGTTGAAATGTTTATAACCTAAAATTTTGCCTTTAATCAGCCAAAATTCGGGCAAAAGTTATCAGCCCTCTTGGGTGAATAAAAAGTGGATAATTTAAATAACTTTTAGTTATAAACCGGGCGGTGCATAACCCGAATGTTTGTAAACCGAAAAAGGTTGATAACTTTTTTAAAAATTTAATACAAATAGTAAAAAAATCGGTTGGTAAAATCAGTCGGTCTGCAGGTTTTTAATAATGTCCTCAATCAGCTCTTTGTCAAACGGGTTTTTCTTTAAATGGTCCTCAATTTTTTGCACATTGTGCAGCACGGTGGCGTGGTCCTTGCCAAAGCTTTCGCCAATTGCTTTGTAGGAAAGCTCAGTGGTCTCCCGCGCTATGTACATGGCAACCTGCCGCGCAAAGGCAATTTGGGCCGTTTTGCGTTTGGAGATAATGTCGCTTTCCGAAACGTTAAAGGTGGTAGAAACCTCTGAAATAATCTCCTCAATTTTAATGGGCTCGGGCGTGTTGTCGCTAATAATGTCGCGAATAAAGGTTTGCGTAATGGCAATGGTGGGGGTTTTGCCCTGCAGGGTAATGTAGGCGTGCAGCTTTTTTACAACGCCCTCTAACTGCCGGGTGTTCATTTTAATGTGCTCGGCAATAAAGTAAATAATGTTTTCGTCTAAATTAATTTTTAAAAGCTCGGCCTTGGCGCGAACAATGCCAACCCGGGTTTCAAAATCCGGCGGCGTAATGTCCGAAATCAGGCCGCTTTCAAACCGGGAGCGAATTCGTTCGTCTAAAACTTTAATATCCTTCGGTGGGCGGTCGCTGGTAACAACAATTTGCTTGTTTTCGTGCAGCAGGGCGTCAAAGGTGTTAAAAAATTCCTCCTGCGTAGATTCCTTGCCCGCAATGAACTGAATATCATCCATTAATAAAACATCTACCGTGCGAAAACGGTTGCGAAAATCGGCCAACGACTGTATGCCAAGCTTGCCTTCGTTAATGCATTTAATAAAAATGTTGGTAAAATCCTCGCCGCGAATGTATTCAACCTTTTTGTTGGGATAATTTTTTGCAATTTGATTTTTAATGGCAAACAACAGGTGGGTTTTGCCAACGCCCGAATTGCCGTAAATAACCAGGGGGTTGTAATCGGTGGCGGGGTGGTCGGCTACCGCCATGGCCGCCGCGTGCGCGTACCGGTTAGAGGAGCCTACAATAAAATTATCAAAGGTAAAGTGCGATTCAAACGAGCCCTCGCTTTTGTCGCTCGGCAGCTGAATTTTTACACTGTTGCGCTCTTGGTAAATAAGCTCAAACCGCACCGGAATACCAATAATATCGTTCAGGGCGCTTTCAATTTTTTCAATAAAGGTGCTTTCAAAAATGCTGCGCTTGTATTCCGAGTAAATTGAGGCCTTAAAAACCCCGTCTTTAAACTCTAAGGGTACAATGTCGGCAAACCAAACATTGTAGGCAACCTCGGTAATCATTCCCTGCTCAATACATTCGTCACAGGCAGCTTTCCACATATCGTTAATGGATTCTATTTGCATGTAGCGTTAAAGTCCTTTCTTTTTAAATACCGTGGCGGCAAATAGGGCGTTAAAATTAAAAATAAACCCCAAAACCGCAGGGCCTTTTTAAATTTTGCGCTTGCCCCGCTAACCTAAACAAAACCGTTTTTACCCCGGCCGGGCACAAAAAAATGCCGCTTTTTTTACCGCATAAATATACTACTCTATTCTACCATAAAATTGCAATAAATACAAGCATTTTAGCGGTTATTTTTACCCAAAAAAGGGTAAATTTTAAATAGGCCGGCAAGGGGTAAACGCCGTGCGCCAAAGCGGGGTTTACAAAGCTTTGTAAATTATTATACCAACACTTTAAAAATTTGCCCCCCAGTGTTAAAAACGGCAGCACTGCTTCGGGGAGTATTAAAAAATTAAGGTTTTCAGTGCGGCAACGGGTTTATTTAAAAAATAAGGGTGGCAGCCTAAAAAAGGGCTTTATAAGTATAAACGCGGTTTAGGTGGGTTAAGGGCAACCTTTGTTAGCCTAAATTTAGCGCGCAGCCAAGCTCCGCACAAAATCCCGCGCCCCAAAAGTGCAAAAATTTGGTTTAAATTATAGCCGCCCGTTTAACGGGCATTTTGCACCATTATTCTTAGCCTTTTCCAAAGCCGGCTAAATTAAAAAAACGCCAACCGGGCATTTTTTTGCCCGGTTGGCTGAATAAAATTAAATGATGCAAAAGATGTGCCTTAAGCGCAATTAAAATTTAAGCGGCGTCGGGAATGCCCTTGCCCTCCATAACATATTGCACATAATTGGTAAGGCTTTCGTAAATTGAGGAGCTGATAACGCCGTATTTCTCGCCGTTAATTTCAAGCATATAGCGCCGCTCCGACTGTTTGTAAAGCTTAATAACAAAGGCTTTGCTGCCGTCGCGCGGCTTTAGCTGCGCGGTGTAGGCTGCGGTGGCGGCGCAGCTTTCGTTATTCTCGGTTGGCGAAAGGGTAACCAAATACTGGTAGTAGGCGCTCAGCAGCGAATCGTCTACGGCGGCCCCGTTAGAGGTTACCGTCATTTTTTCTTCCTTTTCGTCGTAAGCAATATCAAAGCTGTAATCCTTGCCGCCGGCGTTAATTTTAATGTTCGAAAAATCTTTTAAATACTCTAAAAACGCGTACTGGTTGTACAGGTCGGCCTCGCGTTTATCTAACATAGAAAGCGCCTCGGCCGTTACGGCGTAAACGGCGTTTCTGCCGTCTACCGTTACGGCGTAGTAATTTTTTTCTTTGTCGTACAGCTTTGCGCGAACCGTTACGCTGTTTTCGGCGTATTTTAAGGTTACAACCGCGTCGGGCGCGTTTAACCCGTAGGCGGTAATATCGGCCTTGGTGGGGGCTAATTTGTAGGTGTCAATTGCTACTAAGCCGTCGGCCAAAATGCCCAGCATGGCCGTGGCGTTATCCTCGTTTGCGTAGCGCACCTTGCTGCCAACCTTAATTTGGTATTTTGCCATTTTGTTGCTGGTGGCGGTAAGGGTAATGGGGTTGGGGTAGTAGCTGCCCGAAAGGGTAATGGTATCAAACCCGGTAAGCTTGGTGTCGTCCTCCCCAAAATATTTGCTTTCCGAAGACTTTGCGTCATCCTTAGAAGGGGCGGTAACAATAACCGTGTTGGCCAGTTTTTCGGGCGTGGTGTTAACCTTTTCAACCGTGCCGGCCGCAACCAGGTAAACGCCCTCTACCCCGCTTACCTTGGTGTAGTAGCCGCTGCCGTCGGGGCTTAGGCTGCCAAAGCTAATGGTGTAGTTTTCGGCCGCGTTTTGCAGGGTAACCTCTACCGTAACGGCCGGGTCGTTTAACCCGTAATCTAAACTTAAATCGGTCATTTTCCGGGTTGCGTACAGCGCGCTGCAAGAGTCGGCTACCGCGTTAATCGAGCTGTCGGCAATCAGGGCGGGGTCGTAGCCCTCTAAGCTCCAGGCAACGGTTTTTTCCGCCTCGCCCGAGGAGGCCGCGCTACTGCTGCTTTCGGTTAAAGAGCCATGAAACACCAAGGTTTTGTTTTTGGTTTTAACGGTAATTTTGCGCAGGTCGGTTGCCGTTACCTCTTTAATTTTAATAGAGGGGGTGGTGGTTTCCTCTTTTTCACTGTTTAAATTCGGCAAAAACTTAACGGCCGCAAAAACCCCGGCCCCTAAAACAATGGCCGCTGCAATTAAAATTAAAATAATGTTGCGGCGGCGCTTTTTGCCGCTTATTGTTTTTTTTGGTTTTTCGGCCAGCTCGCTTTTGGTAAAAATGGTAGAGCCCTGCAGCTCCGGCTCGTTGGCGTCCCCCTCAGCCGGGGTTTCATTCTCAGCCGGGGTTTCATTCTCAGTCGAGGTTTCATTCTCAGCCGAGGTTTCATTCTCAGCCGAGGTTTCATTCTCAGCCGAGTTTTCATTCTCAGTCGAGGTTTCCCCCTCTGCGGGGGCGGCGCTTTCTGTCGGTGCCTTTTTTGGTAAAATTTCGGGTTCGGCCGCCAAATTTTTTTCAACCTCCGGCCCGGCCGGGGGGGTTACGCTTTCCCCGGCGGCTGGGGCCGCGGCGTTTTCCGGCTCCTGCCCGGGCTGCAAATTAGGTTGCTCGTTAAAAGAACTCAAGGTAATATCCTCCTTAATTCTTAATGCTTGGCCTTGCGGTAAATCCAAACGCTAATACCGGCAACCAGCATGGCAATGGGCACAATGTAAAGGGTAATAGCCGTTACCGTGTTGTGCTGGGAATCGGTTAAAGAAACGGTGTAGGCCCCGGTTGTTTTGGGTAAAAAGTACATAGAGGAGCCGTTGCGGCCGCTGCTGATGTTGACTACATTAATGGCAAAATCTAAATTGCCAACATCGTTGTAATTGCTCCAGGAGGAGGCAATAAAGTCGGAGCTGCCAAAGTAGCCAACGTAGCTGGTCTGCTCGTCGTAATTGTTGTTATACGCAACATCCGCCGTTAGCATAATTAACGGAATGGCCTGCTTTTTCTCGGACGACGGGGGCGTGTATCCGCCGCTGGTGCCCTTGGGGGCTAAAACGGCCGTTTCGTTGGTTTTCATTAAAATGTGCGAGGTACGGGTGTCCTTTTCCTCAAACAGCTGCTGCAAAGCAATGTTTTTGGCGCAGTAGTAGTAAAGCTTAGAATCGTTTACGCCTTTGGTCAGGTCGTCCTCGTTGTTTACCAGCATAATCGAATCGTCAAAGCGGTATTTGCTGTCGGTCTCGTAAGCCATGGCGTCCTGCACACCAATGCCCCACTCCTCCATAAACTCGTTTAAATTGGGGGTGGCGGGGGAGGCGGTGCTGCCAAACACCAAAAAGCTTTTGCCCTTTTTGCCGTCGTTGTTTAAAAAAGCATCCATTAATTTCAGCTCGGTGCCGTCTAAGTCAGAGGTGGGCTTAACCAGCAAAACAAGGTTTACATCTTTTAACGCGTCGGCGGTAATTTTGCCGCTGATTTCGGTAATCTCGTAATTGTATTCGCCAAGGGCGGCGGTTAGGGTGGCGGCGTCCTCCTTAGAGCCGTGGCCGGTAAGCAGCGCCACCTTGGCCTTGTTGCTGGAGGCCACCGTGTAAATGGCACCCGAAAGCTTGCTTTCAATGTTCGAGGCCGAAATGGTGTAGTACCCGTAGCCGTAAGCGGCCCCGCCGTTCGAGGCGTCATACAGCTCGTAAACATCTTTAAAGGTAATTACTGTGCTTAATTTTTCGCCGTTCCGGTTGGCCGAAACAATAATGTCCCCGTACGAAATTTGGGTGTTGCTGCCGCTTTCCAGCGCGTCAAAATCCGGGCTTTGCGGGTCTACGTAACGCACCTTAATGTGGCTGTTGTACTTGTTGTAGCTTTCTACCATGGTAACCGTTTGGTTAAAGTAGTTGTAGGGGGTGTTGTTTTCCTGCACATAGTAGGTGTTGTAGGCGTAGTTTATCATGTCGGCGCCGGTGTAGCTGTCCCGCGGGGCGCAAACCGTAACGGTAACGTCGCTGGTAATGCTTTTAATAAAATTAATATTCTCCTGCGTTAGGGAGTTGGAATTGTCGGTGGTAACATCCAGCGTGGTGGGCAGCTTGTTGGCAATAACGGCCGAAACAACATTTACCAAAATTAAAACGGCCAGCAAAATAGCGCCCGAAAGGATCATAAAGGTGCTGCGCTTGGCAAAGTTTACATTTTTTAGCTTTTTGCCCTTTTTAGCCTTTTTGGCTGCCTTTTCAGCGGCTTTTTCGGCTTTACTGTTGGTCTTTTCGTTTTTTTCAGCCTTTTCGGTTTTTTCCTCGGCCGCCTCAGCCTTGGTTTCAGCCGCCTCAGCCTTGGTTTCAGCCGCCTCAGCCTTGGTTTCAAACGCCTCAGCCTTGGTTTCAAACGCCTCAGCCTTGGTTTCGGCCGCAGCGGCCTTTAATTCCTCCGGCACGGCGGCGTTTAGCTGCTGCGCGTTATTTTCGGCGTTTTGTAAATTCTTTTCATCCATTCTTCGGCACCTCCCTTAAGCCCAGCGTTTTTTATCCAGCACAGCGGTGGCAAGGTACAAAAACAGCACCGTAACGCTGGCAAAAAATACAATGTTCGAAAAATCTATTTTTCCGCTGGTAAAGGCGTTGTAGCGCGTAACAAAGGAGATGTAGGTGGTGGCGTTTGTAAACCAGGTTGCGTCAACGCTTTGCGAAAAATAATCAATTTGCATAATAAAAAACGAAACCACAATGCCAAAAATGCCGGCAATAATCTGGCTCTCGGTTAAGGCCGAAATAAACAGCCCAATTGCTAAAATTGAGGAGCCCAGCAGCGCAATGCCCAACAAATCGGCCAAAAAGGCCAGCCAGTTTACCGAGGTGCTGAGCATTAAAATAAATACGTAAATAAAGGTCATTGCAAAGGGCAGCATAAACAGCGTTAGCGCCGCAAAAAATTTGCCGTAAATAATTTTCCAAAGCTTTACCGGCGCGGTCAGCAGCAGCTGGTCTACCTTTTGGCGCTTATCCTCACTTAGCAGTCGCATGGTAATAATGGGGCAAACCAGCAGCGCAATGGTAGAAATGCTCATAAACACAAAAGAAATATTGGTGTAGTTGTTGCGGTACATGTAGGAAAAATAAAGCCCTAACAATAGCAGCATAACCGAGCAAACAATGTACCCAATGGGGGAGGTAAAGTAAGACTTCATTTCCCTTTTATAAATGGCGTGCATTATTTTTCCTCCTTTCCGTAAACGGCTTCCATAACCGATTTTTTCGCTTCGGCTGAAAGCTCGGCCGGCTCTTTTTTCGCCGGCTTTTCGGTTTTTTGCTGGGCGGCGTCGGCCCCTTCGGTCAGGCGTAAGAAAATTTGCTCCAGCGTTAGCGCGCGGGTGGTAATTTCAATCAGCGGCCACTTGCGGTCGCTCAGGCGGTTAAAAATATCCCGCCGAACATCAACCCCCGGCACCGGCTCTACTAAAAAGTCGAACGAGCCGGATTCCACCATGCCAAGCGGCGTAACCTGCTGCACACCCTTAATGGTGGTAATAAGTTTTTGCACCTCGCCCTGCGGCCCCTGTACCCGAACGGTTACCGCGTGGTCGGAGGAAAGGTTGTTCGAAAGGTTTTCGGCCGTGTCGTCGGCTACAATTACGCCGTTGTTAATAATTAAAATGCGTTTGCAAACGGCCTGTATTTCAGACAAAATGTGCGAGCTTAAAATAACCGTGTGGTGCTTGCCTAAGTTGGCAATTAGGGTTCTAATTTCAATAATCTGCTTCGGGTCTAAGCCAACGGTGGGCTCGTCTAAAATTAAAACGTCCGGATTGCCAACCAGCGCCTGCGCAATGCCAACACGCTGCCGGTAGCCCTTAGAAAGGTTTTTAATTAACCGGTTTTCAACATTTTTAATGTTTACTAAACGCTCAATTTCGTCTAAATGCGCTTTTTTGGGGAACTTAACGCTTTTTAAATCGTAAACAAAGCCTAAGTATTCCTTTACCGTCATATCCGGGTAAAGCGGCGGCTGCTCGGGCAGGTAGCCAATGCGCTTTTTTACCTGCTCCGGGTTATCCAAAACATCAAAGCCGTCTACCGTAACGCTGCCCTCGGTTAACGAGAGGTAGCCGGTAAGAATGTTCATAATGGTTGATTTACCGGCGCCGTTCGGCCCCAAAAAACCAACAATTTCGCCCTGCGAAATGGCAAAGCTTACATTCTTAACCGCGGTGTGACTTCCGTATTTTTTGGAAAGGTTTTGAACTTCTATCATAACTGAAACCTCCAAGCTTGTGTTTTGCCGCACACCCTGTGCGGCCGCCCCGTAAGGCCGGGGCACAGTACCGGTAAATTGCCAAGCCCGCTGCTTTCGGCCGGCGTTTTAGCCGGGCGCCCAAAATGCAATAAAGCGTAAAGGCGTTAAGCTAAAAAGCCGTTTGCCCGTTTGGCGGGTTTGGCCGCGTGCGCTGCGGTTTGGTTGGCGGGGGCAAACCCCGTACGGGACCCAACTTTAAAAAAGCCTTAAAAGCCTTTGCCCAAAGCCCCGCAGTGCAGGGCCGCGCCAATTCAAAGTCAAAACGCACGGCAACACAGCCCCTTTGCGGCAAAGGGCTGCCGTAGTTCTTACATAGTACTGTAAAAAGTTTTAATTTTTGTAAATAATTTATTAAAATTATACACGCTACCAGTATACCACACTTATTTTACAAATGCAATGTTTTGCCTTTGTAAAAAACGGTTTAAATAACCGGGCAAAACTGGGTAAAAAAATAAACCCCTGCAGGTAAAGGGGCAGTACTAAGGCTCTATGGGCAAAAAAAGCAGCGCCATGTTCGGTAGCAGCAAAGGGTTGGGCCAGCGGGTTAGGATTGCAGCGGCGGCGTTTGGTTTTAAAATAGAACAAAATAGCACAGGGGGCTAACGGCGGCAGCAAACCGCCCAAAAATTTAAAAGTCGGGCGCCGTTTGGCACCCGACCTTTGATTTTTGCTTGGCCAAGGCGTTCGGGCTTACTTTGCGTAATCCGAAGCGCGGCTTTCGCGAATAATGTTTACCTTAATTTGCCCCGGGTACTCCAGTTCTTTTTCGTACCGCTGCGCAATATCGTGCGCCATAATTACCATCTGGTCGTCGGTAATCATTTCCGGCTTAACAATAATGCGAACCTCGCGGCCGGCCTGAATGGCGTAAGAGCTTTCTACCCCGCTAAAGGAATTGGCGATTTCCTCCAGCTTTTCAAGGCGTTTAATGTAATTTTCAATGTTTTCGCGCCGGGCGCCCGGGCGTGCCGCCGAAATGGCGTCGGCCGCCTGTACCAGGCAGGCAATTACCGTTTTGGCTTCTACATCGCCGTGGTGGGCGTGAATGGCGTGAACAACCGCTTCGCTTTCGTGGCATTTTTTAGCAACCTCAACGCCAAGCTGAATGTGCGAGCCCTCCTGCTCGTGGTCAATGGCTTTGCCAATGTCGTGCAGCAGGCCGGCGCGGCGGGCTAAGGTAACATCGGCGCCCAACTCGGCCGCCATAACCCCCGCCAGGTACGAAACCTCTAACGAGTGGTTTAAAACATTTTGCCCGTAGCTGGTGCGGTAATGCAGCCGCCCCAGTAAGCGAATCAGCTCGGGGTGCAGGCCGTGAATACCGGCGCTCAGCATGGCGCGCTCGCCCTCTTTTTTAATGGTGTGCTCAACCTCTGCGGTAGCCTTTGCAACCATCTCCTCAATGCGGGCGGGGTGAATACGGCCGTCTAAAATCAGCTTTTCCAGCGCAATGCGGGCAATTTCGCGGCGAACCGGGTCAAAGCTTGAAAGCGTAATGGCCTCGGGGGTGTCGTCAATAATTAAATCAACGCCCGTGGCGGTTTCCAGCGCGCGAATGTTGCGGCCCTCGCGGCCAATAATGCGGCCTTTCATTTCGTCGTTCGGTAATTCCACTACCGAAATGGTAGCCTCCGAGGAATGGTCGGCGGCGCAGCGCTGAATGGCTTGCGAAAGCAGCTCGCGCGCTTTTTCGTCGGTTTCCTCTTTAAAATGCTGCTCGTATTCCAAAATTTTCAGCGCTTTTTCGTGGCTCAGCTCGCTGTCTAACATGGAGAGCAGATGTTCTTTGGCCTGCTCGGCCGTAAAGCCCGAAATCTTTTCAAGGATCTCCATTTGGCCTTTTTTCAGTTTTTCAACCTCGGCCATACGGTCGTCAATTTCTTTGGCTTTTTTGTTAATTTTTTCTTCTTTTGCTTCTAAGTTGTCGGTTTTGCGGTCAAGATTTTCTTCCTTTTGCTGAATACGGTGTTCTTGACGCTGAATTTCACTGCGGCGCTCACGCAGCTCCTTGTCGGCCTCCGAGCGTTGACGGTGAATTTCTTCTTTGGCTTCAATTAAAGCCTCTTTTTTACGCGCTTGGGCATTTTTCATGGCGTCGCTTAAAATGCGGCGCGCCTCGTCCTCAGCGGAGCCCACGGCGGTACGGTCTTTGTTTTTTTGCACGGCGCTGCCAATAAAAAAAGCAGCCACGGCAAGTATTACAACGGTTACCCCGGTAATTGCGTAAAATAACGGACCCAATAGAAAGCACCTCCTTATATCATAAAGCACGAATTTAGGCCAAACGGCCAAAACGGGGCCGTGCATTGCACCCCGCGGTTTATATGATAACGCGCGCACAGCCCTTTGCCCGCCAAAGCAAAAAACTGCCCCACATTAAACATACTACCTCTATTTTATACGAAATTGCCCCCTCTGTCAAGGACAATTTGCGCCGGCGGCCCGCCCTAAAAATTGGCCGGCGACTAAAAAACAGCAAAAACAGGCAGCTTTTGCGGGGGCAAATTGGTTTTTAAATTGTTTTTAAAATATTCATTATTTTCCTGCCAAAAAGGGGTAAAATGGATTTATTATTTGTAATTTTATTTAGAACAATACATTTTTAAAAGTTTGTTCCCGCGTTTTAAAGCGTTTGTTTGGCACTTTAAGGGCCGCCTTTTTCGGCGGCCGCGTAATTTTTACGCGTAATTTTTAAAAGGAGAATTTGGAATGCTGCAAATTAAGCACATTAAAAAAGAGTATTGCACCGGCGATTTAACCCAAACCGCCCTGGCCGATGTTAGCATAAACCTGCGCGACAACGAATTTGTTGCCATTTTAGGCCCCAGCGGCTCGGGCAAAACAACCCTGCTAAACATTATTGGCGGGTTAGACCGGTACGACAGCGGCGATTTAATTATTAACGGTATTTCTACCAAAAAGTACAAAGACCGCGACTGGGACTCTTACCGCAACCACACCGTTGGCTTTGTGTTTCAAAGCTACAATTTAATTCCCCACCAAAGCGTGCTGGCGAATGTAGAATTAGCGCTTACCATTTCGGGCGTAAAGCGGGCCGAGCGCCGCCGCCGCGCAACAGCAGCGCTGCAAAAGGTTGGCCTTGGCAACCAGCTGCACAAGCGCCCCAACCAAATGTCCGGCGGGCAAATGCAGCGGGTGGCTATTGCCCGCGCGCTGGTAAACAACCCCGATATTTTACTGGCCGACGAGCCAACCGGTGCGCTGGATACCGAAACCAGCCTGCAGGTTATGGAGCTTTTAAAAGAGGTAGCCAAAGACCGCCTGGTGGTAATGGTAACCCACAACCCCGAGCTGGCCACCCGTTACGCCAACCGCATTGTAAATTTAAAAGACGGCCAAATAACTAACGACAGCAACCCCTACGAGCTTTCGGCCGAGCTTACGCCCAAGCCGGTGCACCAAAACATGGGCCGCTCCTCTATGTCGGTTTTTACCGCGCTTTGGCTTTCGTTTAACAATTTGCGCACCAAGCTGGGGCGCACGCTGCTAACCTCCTTTGCCGGGTCTATTGGTATTATTGGCATTGCGCTTATCCTCTCGCTTTCTACCGGGGCCAACGCGTATATCGAAAACATTCAAAAAGATACCATGGCCTCCTACCCGCTTTCCATTCAAAGCACTTCTATGGATATGAGCAGCTTTTCCGGCATGGTAAAGCCCAACGCCGAAAAAACCGCCAACCACGAACTGGACGCCGTATACGCCGACAATTCCAATATAGAAAACGCCTCGGGTATGCTAACCAGCTTTAAGCAAAACAATTTAAAAGATTTTAAAAAGTATTTAGATGACCCGAACAGCGAAATTCACCAATATGTTGGCGAAAACGGCATCACCTACTCCTACGCCGTTTCGTTTGATGTTTACACGCACGACCCCGAGGGTAAGCTGATTAATACCGACGGCTCTACCGTTTCTAAGGCTACGGGGCAAATTAGTGTGGCCAACATGGGCGAAATGAGCAACCAGCAAAGCAACATGAGCCGGCTTATGGGCGCGCCGGATAATTTTACCGAGCTGATTCCCGGCACCGGCAATAGCCCGGTAAGTAATGTAATTACCGAAAATTACAGCGTGCTTTACGGCAGCTGGCCAAAAAAGTATAACGAAATTGTGCTGGTAGTAGACCATAATAACGAGATCCGCACCGAAACGCTTTACAGCCTGGGCCTGCTGCCCTACACCGAGTATGAAAATATTGTTAAAAAAATTAACGCGGGCGAAAAGGTTACTCTAAGTGCCAAAAAGTTTACCTACGCCGATATTTGCAGCAAAAGCTTTAAGCTGCTGCCGGCCTGCGACCTTTACGAAAAGCAGGAAAACGGCAATTACACTTTAGTATCCGGCGACGAAGCTAAGCTGGAAAAGCTAATGAACAGCGCGGTGGAGCTAAAGGTTTGCGGCGTGGTGCGCAGTAAGGATGATTCCTCGAACGTTTCCATCTCCTCCCCCATTGCGTACACCAGCCAGCTTACCGATTATTTAATTGAGCATACCGACGCCAGCGCGGTGGTAAAGGCGCAAAAGCAAAACCCCGCGGTAAATGTGCAAAACGGCATGACTTTTGCCCCGAAAAACAACAGCGAAAAAATTAGCGATACCAAAAAGTATTTAACCAACCTTGGCGTTAGCGAAAAAGCCCGCCTTTGCCGCAGCATGATGCAAACCGTTTACGCCGGGCAGCCGCAAATGTTGCAGGGGCTGGAAGGCATGAGCGAAACGCAGCTGGCCGCCCTGCTGGAAAATTATTTACAAAACCCCTCCGACGAGGTGCTGCTGAACATTTACAAAACCCAAATTTCTACCGGCAGCTACGAGGAAAATTTAAAGGCCTTTGGCGTGGTAAATAAAAACACCCCCTCGGCCATTAACATTTACGCCGACAGCTTTGAGGCGAAAGACCAAATTGCCGAATGTATTAGCGCTTACAATAATACCAAAGCCGAAAAGGACCAAATTGTTTACACCGATTATGTTAAGCTTTTAATGTCCTCCTTTACCACAGTCATTAATGTGGTGTCTTATGTGCTTATTGCGTTTGTGGCCGTTTCGCTGGTGGTTTCCTCTATTATGATTGGCATTATTACCTACATTTCGGTGCTGGAGCGCACCAAGGAGATTGGCATTTTGCGGGCCATTGGCGCCTCGAAGCAAAATGTTTCGCAGGTGTTTAACGCCGAAACCTTTATTATTGGCCTTTGCGCCGGCCTAATTGGTATAGGCGTTTCGCTTTTGTTGCTGCTGCCGGGTAACGCCGTAATTCACGCCTTAACCGGCTCTACCAGCATTAACGCCATTTTGCCGGTGGGCGGCGCCGCGGTTTTGGTGCTGCTTAGCATGCTGCTAACGCTAATTGGCGGCCTTATTCCGGCTAAAAAGGCCGCCCGGCAAGACCCCGTAGCCGCTTTAAGGTCGGAATAATAGGAAACATTAAAATTTTAAGCCCGTTTTAAATTCGGGGTTTAAATCCCGGTTTAACCCTGTTTTTTAACGCTTAAAGCCCAAAAAGCCCGCCGTACCAACACGGCGGGCTTAATTTTTTAAATTTAACCTTGTTTTATTCTTTATTTTGCTGCAAAAGGGTACGAATATCCTTTAAAACATCCTCGGCGGTTTCTTTCGGCTTGTCCTCCGGCTCGGGCTCCGGCTTTTTGCCGGCCAGCTCCTCGAACTTTTTGTGCAGCGTCATTACCGCGCGCAGCGCCGCAAAAACCGAAAAAGCAATAATTAAAAACTCTAACACAACCTGAATAAAATTGCCGTAGGTTAAGGCCGATTCCTCCCGCAGCAGCTTGCCGGCCGCGTCGTACTGGGCGGGCGAAATCAGCCACTTCCAGTCGGTTACATTAATGCCGCCCAGCAAAATGCCAACCAGCGGCATAATAATATCGGCCACCAGGCTGTTCACAATTTTAGAAAAAGCGGTACCAATAACAACGCCAACCGCCATGTCTAATACATTCCCCTTGGTAATAAAGGCTTTAAAATCTTTAAAAAACTGTTTCATTTTAATGTTGCTCCTCCGCAATACCCGCACAAAGGCCCCGTGCGGCTTTGCCTATTTTTATTCCTGCGCCAAATGGTTTATTTTTGTACGGTCGCGCTCGTTTTGCGCTGCTGCGCTTGTCCTGTGCTGCTGCGCTTATTCTGCGCTGTTGTACTCGTCCTGCGCTTGTTCCCGTGCTAAAGCGCCAATTTTTGTACGGCGGTGCTTATTCCCGTGCGTTTTGCACGCGGTAGTTGCCCAAAAAGGCAAAATCGCGCACCTCGTCGGCCAGGGTCTGCAGCAGCTGCGCCGTGTCGCGGTTTTTCAGGCAGCCGTCAAAATCAAGGTAAAATTGGGTTTCAAAATCGCCGCCCTTGCCCGCGGCCGATTCCAGCTTGGTTAGGTTTAACCCGTGCAGCGCAAAGCGGGTTAAAATTTTTTGCAGCGCGCCCGGCGTGTGCGGCGTAGCAAACGAAAGGCTAATTTTGTTGCTGCCCGGCTCAAACACCGGCCGGTTGCTTAACACGGCAAAGCGGGTGCAGTTGTTTTGGTAATCCTGAATGGCGGGGGCCAAAATGTTAAGCCCGTATTCGTCCGCGCAGTAGGCCGAGCCAATGGCGGCAACGCTGCCGTCGGCCGAATGGGCAACCAGCTTGGCCGCCTCGGCCGTGTTTTGGTACTCTACCGCCTTTAGCCCGTGCGCGCGTATAAATCCGTTGCACTGCGAAAGCGCCTGCGGGTGCGAGTACACGGTTTTTACGGCCGAAAGCGCCGTGCCCGGCTTGGCCAGCAGGTTGTGCTGCACCGCCATGTTTACCGAGCCTACAATGTAGCTTTTGTACTGCAGCAAAAGGTCGTAAACCTCGCGCACGCTGCCGGCGGTAGAATTTTCTACCGGCACAATGCCAAAGGCGCACCGGCCGGAATGAACCGCCTCAAACACGGCGGCAAAGCGGCCAAAAAAAACCGGCTGCACACCGGGGTAGGCCGCCCGCAGCGCCAGGTGCGTAAAGGCGCCGTCGGTGCCGTAGCAGGCAACGCTGCCGTTTACCTGCAGCGCCTGCTCGCGGTATTCGGGCAGCGGCCGCCCGGCGTTTAACCGGGTGCTTTGCAGCTCACGGCTGCAGGCCATAATAAAGGCGTAAATTTCGGCTAAATAGCTGCCGTATTCCCCGCCCTCGGCGCGTACCTTTTGCAAAATTTCCTGCTCGCGGCCCGGGTGGTACAGCGGCAAATTTTGCGCCTTTTTAACCTCGGCAACAGCCAGCGAGCACTTCATGCGCTCCACCAATAAACGGGTCAGCTCTGCGTCGCAGGCGTCAATTTGTTTTCGAATATCTTTTAGTTCCATTGTTTTTAGCACCTTTTTTGCAACGCCGCAGCTTTTGCGGGCTTAGCGGATTTGGCTTTGTGGGTTTTGGTTGTTATACCGCGTTGTTTTTAAAAAGTTTATTTTAAAGGCTTAAAAAATTTTATGTTTTTAAGCTGGTATTTTTAAGGCGCGCGGGGTTTTGTTTCGCCCGTTTGGGTTGGTCGGGGTTAGCCCCGGCTTAACCAAAGCGCACATACAAGCGCCAATTGAAAGAAGCATTTAGCTGTAACCCCCGCAAAAAGCCTTTGTAACCGGTTAAACCGGCAAGGCTAACCCTAAATTAAGGCTGTTAAACGGCGCCCCTTAACGCCAAACAAGGTCGGCAACGGCCAAGGTCAATGCGGCCTCCAGCGCCGGCAATGCCCGCGGCACAATGCAGGGGTCGTGCCTGCCGCGAATTTTAAGCTCGGCGTTCTTTTTTTCTAACAGGTCTACCGTTTGCTGCGCCTTAGAAATTGAGGGGGTGGGCTTTAGCGCAACGGTAATCAGCAGCGGCGCCCCGTTGCTAATGCCGCCGGTAATGCCCCCGCAAAAGTTGGTGCGGCAACAAACTTCGCCGTTTTCGTTATAATACATACTGTCGTTAACCTCGCTGCCCCTGGCGCCGGCAAAGCCAAACCCGGCGCCAAAAGCAACGGCCTTAACGGCCGGCACGCCAAACAATGCCTGACTAATACGGTTTTCCAGCCCGTTAAACATGGGGTCGCCCAGCCCGGCCGGCAGCCCTGCTACCGCCAGCTCTACCGCGCCGCCAACACTGTCCTGCGCGGCGGCCGCTGCTTTAATTTCGGCCCGCATTTTTGGCTGTATCCGGGGGTTTATTACCGAAAAATATTCGCTCGAAAGCTTTTTCAACTGCTCAATGTTAACGGCGGTGGGGTTAAACAGGTCGTCCTTTACGCTGCCAATTTGGCTAACGTGCCCGCCAATAAAAATGCCCTGTTTTTCTAACGCGGGGCGCAGAACAGAGGCTGCCGCAACCAGCGGCGCTGTTAACCGGCCCGAAAAATGCCCCCCGCCGGCAACATCCTGAAAGCCGCCGTACCGCACGCTTGCGGCGTAATCGGCGTGGGAGGGGCGGGGAAACCGGCGAAGATCTTCGTAATCCTGCGAGCGTACATTGGTGTTTTTAATAATCAGCGTTAGCGGCGCGCCGGTTGTTTTGCCTTCCAGTATTCCCGAAAGAAATTGCGGTATATCCTGTTCCCTGCGCGGCGTGGCGCTGGAATCCTGCCCCGGGGCGCGGCGGTGTATTTGGGTTAGCACATATTGCCGATCCAACAAAATGCCGGGGGGCGGGGAATCTATTACCGCACCAATGGCCGGGCCGTGGCTTTCGCCGAAAATGGTAACGCGAAGGTTAGTTCCAAAGGTTGAGGACATTTGCCTTCCCTCCTAAAGTTGTAAAGTCTTTAAAAAAGTTGGGGTAAGATTTTTCGGTAGCCTCGGCAGTGGTTATTTGCGTTTTGCCGGCGGCGTAGGCGGCCGCCACGCTAAAGGCCATCACAATGCGGTGGTCGTTTGCGCCGCAAACCTGCCCGCCTTTTGGTAAAACGGGGTAAATAATTAGGCCGTCGGCCGTTTGCTCGGCCTTGCCGCCTAAGGCGTTTACCGCCGCCGCCGTGGTGGCTAAGCGGTCGCTTTCTTTAAAACGCAGGCGCTCGGCGTGGGTCAGCACCGTTTGGCCCGCGGCAAACATGGCCGCCGCCGCTAACGCCGGCACCATATCGGGAATATTGCGGCAGTCAATGGTGCGCGCGGCCTCGGCCGTGTTGGCGCTTTCACGCGTGGCAGTCGGGCCGTTATTTTGGCTGCTTGCGGTGGGGTTGTTGGAGCCGCCGCCCGGTTGCACCGCAGCTTTAAGGCTGCCGGTTGCCGGGCTATCTGCTGCCAGACCAATTTGGTTATTGCCGCTTTTTCTTTGAGCACAGGCGTCGATGTTTTTGCCGGAAACGTAGGGGCTGCCAACTTCGTTCAAAGCAACGGCCACGCGGCTTTCGCCTGCTTCACCGTTTAAGGGTTGGGGTGCTTTTTCAAGGTGCAGCGTTTGCCCCTGCCAAACCGGCTGTACGCCAAATTTTGCAAAAAGCGCTAAGCCGGCTTTGTCCCCCTGGGCCGAGCGGGGGTTTAGCCCGGTTAGCCGCAGCCGGGCGCCCATGGCGGCCGCCGCCAGGTAAAAGCTGGCCTGTGACCAATCGCCCTCAATTTCAACATCTTTAGCCCGGTAGCTGCCGGTGGTTTGGTAAACGCCGTTGTGCGCCGTTACCGTTACGCCAAATTCGGCCAGTGCCTGCACGGTAAGATCAATATACCCGGCCGATTGCAGCGGCGTGGTAAGCTCGGCGCTGCTGTTGGGGCCAATTAGCGGCAGCGCCAGCAGCAGCCCGGTTAGGTGCTGCGAGCTAACCGCACCCGAAATTTTAAAAACGCCGGGGTTTAGCCTGCCGGTTACGGTAATGGGTAATAAATCGGCCGAGCATTGCACCCCGTGCCGGCGCAGCAGTTCGGTCATTTCACGCATGGGGCGCTGCGGCAGCCGGCCGTGCCCGGTAAAGGTAACGGTGCGGCCCAGCGCTGCGGCAATGGGCAGTAAAAAGCGTAGGGTAGAGCCCGACTCCCCGCAGTCTATTGTAACGGGGCTGCCGCTTTGAGGGCGGCCGCCAATGCCGGTAATGTAAAAGGCGCCGTTTTGCTCGGTAATTTCTGCTCCTAACGCGGCGGCGGCCTTTAGGGTGGCGTCAATATCCTTCGAGTGGCAGGCCGGCTCCACGCGGGAGGTACCTTTGGCCAACGCCGCCCCTAAAATAAGGCGGTGCGCCGCACTTTTAGAGGGGGGGATAAAAACCTTGCCGCACAGCGGCGCGGGGGTAATTTCAACCGTCATACTGCGCTCCTTGCTGTAACAGCTGCAACAGGGTCTTAAAATCGGTTTTTAAAACGGCCGCACTGCCAATATTTTTTAAGTAAACCAAGCGAACGCCGCCCGCAACGGCTTTTTTGTCGCTTTTGCTAATTTCGCAAAGGTCGGCGGCGGCAATGTCGGTTTGCAGTGGCAGGCCGTACCGGGTAAGGCAGCCGCAAAGCCGCCGGTAGGTGCCCGGCGCGGTGTAGCCGGCCGCCTCGGTGGCGCGAGTTATTAAGGCCATGCCAACGGCAACTGCCTGCCCGTGTGAAAGGCCGTTAAAGTTTTGGTATTTTTCAATGGCGTGGCCAAGCGTGTGGCCAAAGTTTAGTAAAATGCGGTCCCCCTGCTCGGTAAAATCGCGCTCGGTTACTTCTACCTTCATGCCAATAGCCTCTCGCAGTACCTCGGGCAAAACCGCCTTTAGGCTTTCAAGGCGGTGCTGCTCCAACAGGCTAAAAAGCCCCGGCTTTAAAATAGCCCCGGCTTTAATCACCTCGGCTAAGCCGTCTTGCCAAAAATGCTGTGGCAGGGTGTTTAGGGCGCTGGTATCGGCCAGCACGGCCAACGGCAGGTGAAAGGCGCCGCAAAGGTTTTTTCCAAACGGTAAATCGCACCCCGTTTTGCCCCCAACCGAGGAATCTACCTGTGCCAGCAGTGTGGTTGGCAGCTGCACAAAGTGAATACCGCGCAAATAAATGGCGGCGGCAAAGCCGGTTAAATCGCCGCAAACTCCGCCGCCCAGGGCAATGGCAAGGTCTTGGCGGGTCAGTCGGTTCTCGCAAAAAAACTGCAAAATGCCCTGCACCGTTTCTAAGGTTTTTTGCGGCTCGCCGGCCTTAAAGGCGTAGCTAAAGGGGGTAAACCCCGCTGCCGTTAAGGCGTTTAACACCGGCTGCAGGTGCAGCGGCGCAACATTGCTGTCGGTTACAACGGCAAGCCGCCGCGCCGGGGTAAGCTTTTTTAAAATTTCCCCGCAGGAGGAAAACAGCCCGGGCTGCACAATAATGGGGTAGCGGTGCGGCTTAGCACCGGGAACGGTTACAGTAAGCTCCATGCAAAATGCTCCTTTGCAAAATAAACGGTTTGGTTTGGCTGCTGCCAAGCCTGGTTAAGTGAAAATAATATAAACAAATAAACGGTTAAATGAATGGAATGAACAGTGGAACAAATAAAACGCAGCCGCACAGTAAAAACAGGGCGGCAAAAGGCCAAAAGCGCCGGCTGCGTGTTTTTTAGGCCTTAAAAGTGCGCCCTCTAACCCAAGCGTACATTTTTAAAGCTTAAGCGCTGCGGTTTTAAGCCAAGCGTATCCTTTCTAAGTACCCTTTTTAAGCTAAGCAAACGCTTTTAAAGTTTAAGCTTTGCTTTTCCAAGTCGGTTCTGCTTTTCTAAGCTGACTTTGCTCTTTTAAGCCAAACCTTGCTTTTCTAAACAAAGTTTCACACTACACTGTGCCAAGCCCGGCAGCTTTTTAAGCTAAGCGTTGCCCTTGCCAAAGCGCAACGCTTTTTTCAGCCAATCCCCGCACCAAGCCCCGCACAATGTTAAGCCCGGTTCATTGCTTTTTAAGCCCGGTTCATTGCTTTTTAAGCCCGGTTCGGCACTTTTTCAAGCCCGGTTCGGCACGTTTTCAAGCCCAACGCCTTTTTAAATTTTTTAGCCCAAGCCCGTTTGTTGTAAAATCTCTAAAACCGCCTGCTCGGCGCCTTGGTTGGTAGAAACGGTAAACTCGGCTGCCGCTTTGTAAAACGGCTCCCGCTCGGCCAGCAGGGCGGTAATCCGGTTTTTCTTTTCGGTCTCGGTGCCCTGCAGCAGGGGGCGGGTTCGGTCGCCCTTTAAACGCTGCAGCACGGTTTGTGGAAGAACCTTTAGGTAAATAACTGTTCCGCTTTGCTTTAACAGCGCGGCGGTTTGGGGGTTTAGCACCGTGCCGCCCCCGCAGGAAAGAACCAGCCCGCTTTGGCTGCAAAGGCTGCGGGCAGCCTCCTGCTCCAGCGCCCGAAAGGCGCCCTCCCCCCGGGTGTTAAAAATTTCGGCAACGGTTTGGCCGGTCTGCTGCTCAATAAATTCGTCTAAATCAACAAACGGGCGGTGCAGCCGCCGGGCCAGCAGGCGGCCAACCGTGCTTTTTCCGCTGCCCATAAAGCCGCATAAAATCAGGTTATTTTTTAGGGCTTTGCCGCTTTGGTTCGCGGCATTTTTAGTACCAAAACGGTTTAGGCTTTTTTGGTTGGTTCCGGCCTTGGGGTTTAAATTGTTTTTTGGGTTTAAACGGTTTTGTTGGTTCATGCCGGGGTAAACCTCCGGGTCATTTCTTCGTTTGCGGCGGAAATTAGGGATTTTAGGTCGCCGTCGCTAAATTCGGCGCCGTACCAAAGGCGCTGGGCCTCGGCCGCTTGCAGCACCAGCATTAACATTCCGCCGGCAAAAGGCACGCCTACTTCGGCCGCCCGCTGCAGCAGCAGGGTGTTTTCGGGGTTGTAAACCGTGTCAAAAACAAAATCTACCTCCAAAAGCTGCTGTCGGCTTAGCGCGCAGCCGTTGGGGTTGGGGTACATACCCAGCGGGGTGGCGTTTACGGCAAGGTTAAAGTGGCCGCCGGCGCTTTCCAGCAGGGTAACGCTGGCCTTAGCCCCAAGCCCCTGCAGCTCGCCCAAAAGCTTTTGCGCGTTTTGGCCCTCGGGGTTTCGCACGGCTAAGGTAACCTCGCAGCCGCGCAGCGCGCACTCTAACGCAATGGTTCGGGCTACCCCGCCGCACCCGCAAATCAGCACCCGGCCGGTGGGCGTAACGCCTGCCAGCCGCAGCGCGTGTATAAAGCCAAAAGCGTCGGTGTTGCAGCCAATGAGCCGCCCGTTTTTTTGCAAAACCGTGTTTACCGCGCCGTACCGCTCGGCAACCGGGTCTAATTCATCTAAAAAGGCAAGCACCGCCTGCTTGTGCGGAATGGTAACATTAAAGCCGTCCAGCGTGCGCAAAAAGGCCATTTGCTGCGGCAGCTGCTCTGGCGAAACATCTATGCAGCTGTAGCTGCCGCTGCGCGAAAGCAGCGAAAAAAGCTGTTGGTGAATAAAGGGCGACATGGAATGGCCAATGGGGTGGCCGATCACCGCAAGTCGAGCAAACATTTTTACCCCTGACTTTCAAAAAAATTTAAAAAAGTGTTGACAAATGCGCATAATCCTCATATTATCATATATAGGCGTAAAACCAAAGGCGCGTTTTACGGTAAGAATTATACCATAAACCGTTCGCCTTGTCCACCGTTTTGCAAAATTATAAAGTAAGGGGGTAATGGAATGGTTTTTGAAAAGATTAAAGAAATTTTGGCCGCACAGTTCGATGTAGATCCCGACAGTATTGAAGTTACCACCAATATTGCCGACGATTTGAGTGCAGACAGCCTGGATGTTGTAGAAATTTTAATGAACATTGAGGACGAATTCGGCATTGAGATCCCGGATGAAGCTATAGAGGAGATTAAAACCGTTGGGGATTTGGTTTCTTACATAGAAAACAACCGTTAAGGTTTAAAACTCCAGCATGTATTTGTTACCGGATCATTCCGGCGGGGGGACCTGCCAGGGGGGTCCGGTAAATTTGTTTTTTCAAAATATATTAGGAGGCGCTTGCATGAAAAAAGACAAAATGAACGCAAAAGCGGCGCCGCTTGTAAAGCAAAACGCCGCAGAGGAGCTTGAGCAAGAAGCGCAAAAGGCGGAGGAAAACCTGCACGCCGGGCACCGAAACCGGCAGCGAAAGTTATTTTTAAAAACTGGGTTTGGCCCGGCAACCCCAAGCCACCAGATGTTAGAAATGCTGCTGTACTTTGCTATTCCAAGAAAAGATACCAACCTGATTGCCCACCGGTTAATCAAACGCTTTCAAACCATTGCCGGCGTTTTAGATGCCCCGGAGCAGGAGCTGCGCAGCGTAGAGGGCGTTGGCGACAGCGTGGTGTGCCTGTTAAAAATGCTTTTGCCAATTTTGCGCCGATATAACGAGGAAAAAGCAAATGTTTCTACCCGGGTTATGACGCACAGCACCTGCATTGAATTGCTTTCTAAAAAATATTTTGGCCAAAGCACCGAAATGGTGTATATGTTGTTTTTAAACAATACCGGCAGGTTAATTCGGTGCGAGCTGCTGGGCGAGGGCAACATGGCCTGCGTGCGGTTAAGCCTGCGCACAGTGGTAGAACTGGTGGTGCGGTACGAGGCCACCGCCGTGGTGCTTAGCCACAACCACCCAATGGGCTTTGCTGTGCCGTCGGATTCCGACTGTGTTATGACCCGCCGCCTTTGCGAAATGTTAAGAAAAATTGATGTAAAGCTGCTGGACCACATTATTTTTGCCGGGGACGATTGCGTTTCTATGGCAATTTCTAACCAGTATAAGCATTTGTTTGAGTAAATTTTCAAGTAAATTTTGCCCCGCTGCGGGCAAGGCGTTTTCTTTTTTGTAACCCGGCCGTTTTGGGGCGGGCCAAAGAGCCCCGTTTTTGGGCACCCGGCCGTTTTTAGTAGGCCCGGCGTTCCTTTTAACAGGCCCGGCTGTCCCTTTTTTAAAACCGCAATTTAAAAGCATGAAAATCCCCCGCGGGTCATATAATAAATCGGAACAATACGGGGGTGTTATTATGAAAAGTAAAAGCTTTCGAGCAATCGTCGGGGCGGCTGCAATAGTGGCGGCTCTGGCGGTTTTTTGCACTTCGGCAGCCGCCGAGGTTTGCACCGAGTACCAAAGCAGCGACCTGCTAAGTGCCTACACCGTTAGCAGCGCGGGGGCTAAATCGGGGTTAGAAATTAACGCAAAGTCGGTGGTGTTGCTGGAGCCGAAAACCAAAACCCTGCTGTACGAAAACAATAAAGACGAGCGCCTGGCGCCCGCCTCTGTTACCAAAATTATGTCGCTGCTGTTAATTATGGAGGCCATAGATGGCGAAAAAATTTCGTACGATACAAAGGTAACGGCCAGCGCCCACGCCGCGTCTATGGGCGGCTCCCAAATTTGGTTAAAGGAAAATGAGGTGATGACGGTAGACGAGCTGTTGCGCGCGGCTGTTATTGCCAGTGCCAACGACGCTACCGTTGCTCTGGCCGAGGCGGTTGCCGGCAGCGAAGAGACCTTTGTAGAGCAAATGAACGCCAAGGCGGCGCAGATGGGGCTTAAAAACACCCACTTTGTAAACGCTTGCGGGCTGGACGCCGACGACCACTATACTTCGGCGTTTGATGTCGCGGTTATGTCGGCCGAGCTGCTGGGGCACGAGGGCATTAAAAAATATTCAACGGTGTGGATGGACGCCTTGCGAAACGGCAAAAGCGAGCTGGTAAACACCAATAAGCTGGTGCGCTATTACAGCGGCGCAACCGGCCTAAAAACCGGAACGACCTCTAAGGCCGGGTGCTGCGTTTCGGCTACGGCCGAGCGGGGCGGGCTTTCGCTGGTGGCGGTGGTCATGGGCGCTAAAACCAGTAACGAGCGGTTTGCCGGCGCTAAAAAGCTGTTAGATTACGGGTTTGCCAATTGGTCGTTTTGCCAGGTTCAGGCAAAGCCCGAGCTGCTAACGCCGGTGCCCGTAAAGGGCGGGCTGCAAAAGCAAATTCAGCCCGAGGCCGCCGGCTCCCTTAATTTGCTGCTGCAAAAGGGCAAAAACGCCGAAATTACCCAAACCGTTACGCTGCCCGAAAGCCTGAATGCCCCGGTGCTAACCGGGCAGGAAATTGGAAAAATAACCCTAAGCCAAAACGGTAAACAGCTGGGTGAAATTACAATTATTTCGGGCAACACGGTAGATGCGCTAACCTTTTTCAGCGCGCTGGGTCAGCTGGCCGCCGCGCTGCTTTGCCCGTAAACGCCGGTAAAAACTGCCGCACCAAAAGGCCCTAAAATTTCGCCGCGCCGCGCTTTATTTGTAAAAATATTATGAAAGTGCGAAAAAGCAGTTGAAAAGCGGGGTAAAATATTGTAAAATAAAGCTACGGGATATTATGAAAGGGTGTTGCCGGGTTGCCGTGCCGCACCCGGAATAAAGAGGGATAATTTAAAATGGCACTAACATTTTCTTACGACTTCGCCAAGGGCTTTTTAGGCGAAAACGACCTTGCCGGCTTAGCGCCGCAGGTTGCCGCCGCGCACAACACCCTTGCGCAAAAAAATGGCTTAGGCAACGACTTTTTAGGTTGGGTAGACCTACCGACTCAATACGATAAAGCCGAGTTTGAAAGAATTCAAAAAGCGGCTCAAAAAATTCGAAGTGACAGCGAAATTTTAATTGTTATTGGCATTGGCGGCTCCTACCTTGGCGCTCGTGCCGCTATTGAATTTCTGCGTTCCCCGCTTCATAACGAGTTGGCGCAGGGCGGCCCCAAAATCTACTTTGCCGGCAACAGCATTAGCGGCGCCTATTTAAGCGAGCTTTTGCAAATTTGCGAAGGTAAAGAGCTTTCGGTAAACGTTATTTCAAAATCCGGCACCACTACCGAGCCGGCAATTGCGTTTCGCGTGTTCCGCGAGCTGTTGCAAAAAAAGTACGGCGCCAAAGCAAGCGAGCGTATTTACTGCACCACCGATAAGGCCCGCGGCACCTTAAAAGCCCTGGCCGACCGCGAAGGGTACGAGTGCTTTGTAATTCCAGATGATGTTGGCGGCCGTTTTTCGGTGCTAACCGCCGTTGGCCTGCTGCCCATTGCCGTAAGCGGCGCAAACATTGCAGCGTTAATGGACGGTGCTGCCGCTGCCGCAGCCGATTATAACAACCCCAATTTAGCGCAAAACCCCTGCTACCAGTACGCCGCGCTGCGCAACGCCTTTTACCGTAAAGGCAAGCAGATTGAGCTGCTGGTTTCCTACGAGCCGCGCTTTAGCATGATGGCAGAATGGTACAAACAGCTGTTTGGCGAAAGCGAGGGAAAAGACCATAAGGGCTTGTTCCCCGCGGCCGTTACCTTTTCAACCGACCTGCACTCCATGGGCCAGTACATTCAGCAGGGCCGCCGCACGCTGTTTGAAACGGTTGTGCAAATTGAAAATACCGGGGCCGATGTTACCCTAAAGCAGGAGGCAGAAGACGGCGACGGCTTAAACTTTTTGGCCGGTAAAACAATGTCCTATGTTAATAAACGGGCCTACGAGGGCACCGTTTTAGCCCACACCGACGGCGGGGTGCCCAACCTTGTAATTTCGGTAGAAAAGGCCAACGAGGAAAATTTAGGCCGCTTAATTTATTTCTTTGAAAAAGCCTGTGCCGTTTCCGGCTACTTGCTGGGGGTTAATCCGTTTGACCAACCCGGCGTAGAAAGCTACAAGAAAAATATGTTTGCCTTGCTTGGCAAACCCGGCTACGAGGCCCAAAAGGCCGAGCTGGAGCGCCGACTTGGCAAATAAAGCAACGGTTTTACCTGCCCCGCTTTTGGGGTGGTGAATAATATAAGGAGTGAGCAAAATGATTCAACTGATTATTGGTAAAAAAGGTTCCGGCAAAACAAAAAAGTTAATTGACCTTGTAAACGCAACTGCCGCCGCCAGTAAGGGCGATGTTGTTTGCGTAGAAAAGGGCGATGTGCTGACCTACGATATAACCCACAAGGCCCGTTTAGTAAACGCCGAAAACTACGCTATTTCCGGCTATAACGAGCTGTACGCTCTGCTGTGCGGAATTCAATCTGCCAACCACGATGTAACCGACATTTTTGTAGACGCCACCCTGCGTCTTGGCACCCGCGATTATAACGAGCTGGTAGCGTTTTTCGACCGGCTTTCTGCCGTAGCGGAAGACTGCAACACAAACTTTACCTTTACTGTTTCGGCCGATGAAGCCGAGTTGCCCGCTCACCTTTTCGAGGTTGCTAAAAAGGTTTAAGTAAATTTAAAAAAGCGCGCAGGGCGGTTGCTGCTCTGCGCGCTTTTTTCTTGCCGCCATTTTGTGCCGGTCGGGTTGGTTTTTTCGCCCGGCCGGCTCTTTTTTCGTCGGCTTTTCGTTTTTTTTGCCCGGCTGTTTTGTTTTCTTCGGTGCTTTCTCCTGTCAATCCCCGGGCTGTTTTTGCTTCCTTTCGGCATTTCCCCGTCCCGCCCTTGCTTGGCGGCGCCGGTTAAAAACAGGGCGCCAAAAAAAGATTTGGGCCCTTCCTCGCCCGCTAAGGCAATAATGGTAAAAAACAAGGCCTAATAAGGCAATAAATGGTACTGTTCCGCCCCTTTTGTTCGTAGCAAATTTTTAAAAACTGTGCTATACTTTTAAGGGTAATGCAACCTGCTTGCTCCGGCGGGAGGTTCTTGTTTCATCTGCCCCAAACGGTGGGCTTTCTGCATTTTGGGGTCGGTCTTTTGGTAAGGCCAGCCTAAAATCAGCTTATGAAGGAGGGCTTATGAAAACAGTATCTATTCAAGATGCCATTATTCCCGACAAGCACATTGGCGTTCAAATGTGGAGCGCCGATCACTCTGTTGGCGAGCATCAGCACAATTTTTTGGAAATGATTTATATTTTAGAGGGCACTGCCACCGAGTACATAGACCGCGTGCCCTACAAGGTAAAGCACGGCGATTTTTTATTTGTTAATTACGGCAAAACGCACAGCTTTGAAATTGAAGGCCCGTTTAAGTACATTGAGGGAATGTTTAATATTACCTTTATTACCCGCGAGCTTATGAACACCAAAAACGCCTTTGATATTTTAAGCCTTGCAAACAAAAACAAGCGCCAAAACGCTTGCTTTAAGTAAGCTTTGGCAATTTTGCCGGCTTAAACTCCCGTTGGCCAAACCGTTTTACTTACGCCGCAGTTATGTTAACTGCTAATTTTGTTTTCTGCAGCGGGCCTCTTCCACACCCGCTAATGAGATATATCTCCCTAAGAAAAGCACTGCAGTGTTCGGCTGCGGTGTTTTTCTTTTTTACAGGCAATAATTAAGGCGGTTTTTCCCGCTTGCCTTTTTTGCTCACTCTTTTCGCTCTTGGCGGCTTCCCGCTCGCCCGCTTTTCCCCTGTTTTTTCGCGCGGCTTTTTCCGCCCGCTTTTCCCCAACCCTTGCACTAACCCCGCCCGCTTTACCTCGTCTGCCTTTTCCCCGCTTGGCCTCCGCCCCGCCCGCCGGGCTATAAATCTATTGACTAAATTGTACGGATATATTATAATAAAGAACGAATTTGTGTGCTTACTGCGGCCGCCTGCTTAAAAAAGGGGCAGGGCGTGCTTTGGTGCGGCCCTTTTGCGGCGCCGGCAGTAAAGGGCAGAAATATTTAATAAAATCATCCGCTTTTGCGGGGCGAAATCAGGGTGAATTATGGCGTTTTCTGCAAACAACAATTTTAAAAAGTTCCAAAAAAAAGTGTGGCTTTC
>URRK01000002.1 GCA_900550315.1 uncultured Oscillospiraceae bacterium
GCCGGCGCGGGGGTATTAAATTTGGTTTTAAAATTGGCTTGATGTGGGTTTGGTGCGTTTAAAAATTTAAAGGCTTACGGGTAGTAACATTTAATTTTGCCCTGGGCCTTTAAGGTGTTAATTAAGCTTTGCCGGGCGGCGTTCATGGCCTGTTGGCGCTCGGCATTGCTTTTGTAATTCGCTGTGGGAAATTCCTGCTCGCTGTAGGCCTCATTCAGCACGGTTGTGCGGGCCGAGCGTTCGGCAGAGGTTTGCAAAAAGTTTTCCAGGCTTTGGCCCTGCGCTTTAGCCAGCCGCTTTGCGGCGTTTTTTTGGTCGTTGTAGGTGCTGTCGCTTGCGGCCGCGGTTTTAAATTCTGCGGTTAAAGCTTCAATGCGCTTTTGCTGCGCGGCGGTAAGGGTCACCTTTTGCTCCAGCTCCTGCAGCAGGGCTGTTTTTTCCACCAAAGAATCCAGCAGCTGGGTGTTGGTTTTGTAGGTACGGTCATATTCCTCCTGCTGCTCGGCCTCATCGGTTTGTGAGAGCACAAACAACAAATTGTAATTATTACTTACTCGGGCAGAATATAGCTCGGCCATGGAAATTTTTTGCCCATTTACCTCGGCCGCCGTGCGCCACCGGTTTAAAAAGCTGTTGGCGCGGCCTAAGTCGGTTACATATAGGTCAAAAAGCTCCTCTTCACGAAGGCTTTGAAATTGGGCTGCTTGGCCGTTTTTTTGTTGCAGCAGGGCGGTTGTTTTAAAGTGCCCCGCGCGAAAGGCCGTAAAGCCCAGCCAGGCGCCAACAACGGCAAGCGCAGCCAGCACGCAGCAAGGAACTAAAATTTTAATTTTCTTTTTCATATAATCCCCCCAAAAAATTTGGCCAATGCCCTTTTCCGCAACCAAGCCTTTGGCTCTGCCTTTAGCATAACATGGCGGGGGGTTATTGTCAAGCACCTGTTATTTTAGGCCAAATTTGCGTGTTAAAATGGGCTTGTTTAAAAACAGGGCCAAAAAAATTTAAAAAAATTTAAAAAAACTCTTTACAAACGGGGCAGAGTGTGTCATAATATAGGGGATAGGTCTTTAATACGGTGCAGAGATGCCGCAAAGATGATAACAACAAGTTAAAATCTTTACCCGCCTTTGGTATGTCTACAAGGGGTGGGGGTGTGTGCAGCGTGGCCTGTCGGATCAACTACTCCGGCGCCATGAACAACCAGTACAACGGTGTTACAGCGTCGGCGAGTCCGGCGTTTTTTTATTGCCGGATTCCGAAAAACCCTATTCAGCGTGTGGGCTGAAAGATTTTTTACGGAGAGTGAAAAGAATGAAAAATGATTCGACCACTACCAAGTTAGATCTCAACGAGGGGATCTTTGACGCCAGAACCCTTGGCGTTCCGAAAATGCTGTTGCTGGGCTTTCAGCACATGTTTGCCATGTTTGGCGCAACCGTGCTGGTGCCGCTGCTTACGGGGTTAGATATTTCTACCACCCTGTTTATGGCCGGCATTGGCACCCTGCTGTTCCACCTTATTACTAAAATGAAGGTTCCGGCGTTTTTGGGTTCCTCCTTTGCGTTTTTAGGCGGCTACGCCGCTGTGGCGCCGCTGGGGGCAAACGGTGCCTCTAACGAAGAGATGCTGCCGTACGCCTGCCTGGGCGTTGCCTGCGCCGGTTTGGTTTACTTAGTGCTGGCCCTTTTAATTAAGCTGGTTGGCGTTGTTAAGGTAATGCGCTTTTTCCCGCCGGTTGTTACCGGGCCCATTATTATTGCCATTGGCTTAGGTCTTTCGGGCAGCGCGGTTAGCAACTGCAACTCGAACTGGTTAATTGCCTTAATTGCCTTAGCGGTTGTAATTTTCTTTAACATTTGGGGCAGGGGCATGTGCAAAATCATTCCCATTTTGCTGGGCGTTATAATTTCCTGCGCGATTGCGGCTGTGCTGGCCTTAACCTTAGGGCAGGAGATTGACATTGAAGGCGCAAAGTACATTGCCATTAACGGCAACGCGAACCTAAAGCTGTTCTCGGTTTCGGCTTTAGAGGAGCTGAAAAACGACGCTTGGATCGGCTTGCCCTTTACCTGGAAGCACACTGTATTCGGCGGGGTTGATTTCTCGAACACCTCCCGCGTGATCAGCTCGATTGTTGCGATTGTACCGATTGCGCTGGCCACCATGATGGAGCACATTGGCGATGTTTCGGCCATTAGCTCTACCGTTGGCAAAAACTTTATTAAAGACCCCGGCCTGCACCGCACCTTAACCGGTGACGGCTTAGCCACCACCATTGCCTCGCTGTTTGGCGGCCCTGCCAACACCACCTACGGTGAAAACACCGGCGTGCTGGCCCTTTCTAAAGTGTACGACCCGCGCGTAATTCGCCTGGCTGCCGTGTTTGCCATTCTGGTTTCGTTCTCGCCCAAATTTGCCGCTTTGGTTAGCTTAATTCCTACCGCGGTAATCGGCGGTATCTCCTTTATTCTGTACGGTATGATCTCGGCCATTGGCGTACGCAACGTTGTTGAAAACAAGGTTGACTTTACCAAGAGCCGCAACCTGATTGTTGCCGCCGTTATTCTGGTTTCGGCCTTAGGCCTTGGCAGCGTGAACTTTAACATTGGCTCGGTTGCCATTAGCCTTTCGGCTTTAGCGGTAGCCTCTATTGTAGGCATTGTGCTGAACGCCGTACTGCCGGGCAAGGATTACACCTTTGACGCCGAGCAGGAGGACGCAGTTGTAAACTTTGCCGTTGGCCCCAACACCATTGAGGGCAACCCCACTACCGAGCAGGTAGACGAATAATTAAAACCAAAATAAAACAAGGCGCCGGTAAAGCAAGGCCCCGCACGGGCCTGCCCAAAGGCGCTGCGCACCCCGCCGGTTTGCCCGGCGGGGTGTTTTTTTGTTTTGGCGGCGCAAAGGGCTGCCGTTAAAACCGGGCGCTTTGAATTGAGGCGTTAAAAGGCCGCAAATGAAACAAAGCAAATAAAAGCAGAAAAATTTAAACAGAAAAATTTAAAACGGGCAATTAAAAATCAGCAATTAAAAATCAGCGGTTGAAAATCAGCGGTTGAAAATTGGCGGTTTTATTGCCGGCAGCGCCATAAAAATATTGACATTTTGCATTTTTGGCGGTAAAATATAATGGAGTTATAAGAGGTTTATCGGGGCGGTGCGCCACTCGGATGTACATTTATGACCGCAAATTTTACAAGGAGTTGTGTAACGATGGCATTTAAATCAGCGTATATGCAGCGCGTGTACGACACGGTTGCAGCCCGCAACAAGGGTGAGGACGAATTTTTACAGGCAGTTTACGAGGTTATGGAATCTTTAGAGCCGGTAGTAGAGCAGGACAGCCGCATTGAAAAATGGGGCATTATGGAGCGCATTACCGAGCCGGAGCGCATGATTGTTTTTCGCGTTTCGTGGATGGATGACGCCGGCAAGGTTCAGGTAAACCGCGGCTACCGCGTTCAGTTTAACTCGGCCATTGGCCCGTACAAAGGCGGCCTGCGGCTGCACCCCTCGGTAAACGCTTCGGTTATTAAATTTTTAGGGTTTGAGCAGATTTTTAAAAACAGCTTAACCGGGCTGCCAATTGGCGGCGGCAAGGGCGGCTCCGACTTTGACCCCAAGGGCAAATCGGACGCGGAGATTATGCGCTTTTGCCAGGCCTTTATGACCGAGCTTTCAAAGCACATTGGCGCCGACACCGACGTTCCGGCCGGTGATATTGGCGTTGGCGGCCGCGAAATTGGCTTTTTGTTTGGCCAGTACAAGCGCCTGCGCAACGAATTTACCGGCGTTTTAACCGGTAAGGGCTTAAATTACGGCGGCTCTTTAGCGCGTACCGAGGCCACCGGCTACGGCCTTTGCTACTACACGCAGGAAATGCTGAAATGCATGAAGGATACCTCCTTTGAGGGCAAAACCGTTGTTGTTTCCGGCTCTGGCAATGTTGCCATTTACGCAACCGAAAAGGCCACCGAGCTGGGCGGCAAGGTAGTTGCGCTTTCCGACTCTAACGGTTACATTTACGATGAAAAGGGTGTTGATTTAGCCGTTGTAAAGCAGATTAAAGAGGTTGAGCGCGGCCGCATTAAAGAGTACGCCGAGCGCGTACCCGGTGCAAAGTATTTTGAGGGCTGCCGTGGCATTTGGACCATTCCGTGCGATATTGCCCTGCCCTGCGCTACCCAAAATGAGCTGGATAAGGACGGCGCCGAGGCCTTAATTAAAAACGGCGTTATGGCGGTTGCCGAGGGTGCCAATATGCCCTCTACCCCCGAGGCTATTTTTGCCCTGCAAAAGGCCGGCGTGCTGTTTGGCCCGGCTAAGGCTGCCAATGCCGGCGGTGTTGCCACCTCGGCCTTAGAGATGAGCCAGAACTCCATGCGTTACAGCTGGACCTTTAAAGAGGTTGACGCCAAGCTGCACGATATTATGGTTAACATCTTCCACAACTCCTACAACGCTGCCGAAAAATTTGGCCTAAAGGGCAACCTGGTTGCCGGCGCCAACATTGCCGGGTTCTTAAAGGTTGCCGAGGCAATGATCGCCCAAGGTGTTGCCTACTAATTTGTTTAAAAATGAACCGTGCCAAAAGCGGCCCTTTACGGCGGCCTTTGGCACCTGTTTTCGGAGGGCAATATGTCTAAGCTGACCGAGCAGGCCATTAAGGCCTCCCTGCTAAAATTGCTGGAGGAGCGTCCGCTCAGCCGAATTACGGTAAAGGATATTGTAGAGGATTGCGGCATTAACCGCAACTCCTTTTACTACCATTTTGCCGATATTCCTACCCTGTTAGAGCAAATTATTACCGACGAGGCCGAAAAAATTATTGCCGAGCACCCGGCGGTAGAAACGCTGGAGCAGTGCATGGAGGCGGCAATATCCTTTGCGTTAAATTACAAAAGGGCCGTACTGCACATTTACAATTCGGCCAACCGCGATTTTTACGAACAATCGCTGATGCGCATTTGCGAACATGTTGTAACCGATTATTTTGACCTTTTAGCGCAGGATATTACCGTTGACCCGAAAGACCGCGAGGTTTTAATTCGCTTTTACAAGTGCGAGTGTTTTGGCCAGATTATTGACTGGATGAATAACGGCATGAAGCCCGAGGCCCGCGAGCAGTTTCGCCGCCTGTGCGAGCTGCGGCAGGGCATTGCGTTTGAGACCCTTCGCAAAAATTTGCAGCAAAAATAAGCAAAGCCGTTTAGCAGCAAAGAATTTTTTGCCAAAACGGCTGTGAGAATTTAATTTTAAGCTGTGCAAGGCTGCGGCGCCCGGTAATTTTTCGGGCGCCGCTTTTTGGGTTAAGAGCGGGCCGGCGGGAGAACTTTTGGGGCACATGATTTTGGTGTTTGGCGCTGTTCGGGCCGAAGGTTTTTTGCGCTGCCCGCCATGAATTTTAAGCTTACCTGACCGGGCGTTATTGTAACCGTTATTGTAACTAATTGTAATTTTACATTCTAATATGCTTATGATAGAATATATATTGAAATAGCGGCGTTGGCGGAGGCTAAAAGAATGTTTGGCAAAATTTTAACCTTAAAAAAGCAAAAAAATAACCAGGGTTGCCCCCGTGGCGGTAGCAAAAACCTACCGTGCAGGCTGGCAGCCTTTTTAAGCGTTTTTGCGCTGCTGCTTTGCGTGCCGGCCGGGTGCCAAAGCAAGGCGGCTGCGGCGCCCAACGCCAAACTGCTGGTAAACGGCATTTTAAAAGCCGGCGGCTTTGCTGCCCCAAGCCTTGTTTTTGGGCAGGGGGACGCCGAATACAACACCCGCTTTACCGCCATGTTTCACGGGGAACCTACCTTAGCGGCCGACGGCGCGTTTGCCGTTGCGGCCGATATTGCGGCCGATGAAATTACGGTTTTAAAAGCCAAAAACGGCGAAAGCACCGAGCCGCTGAAAGCGCTTTTGCAAACCCGGCTGCAGGAGCAAATAGAGTGTTACCAAAGCTACTCCCCCAAAGATACCGCTAATTTAAAAAACGCCGAGCTGTTTTGCAAGGGCGATTTTGCGATTTTAATGGTTTCGGAAAAGGCGGCCGAAATGCGCACCCTTTGTGAGGACTTTTTAAAAAACCCGCAAACCTTGCCGCAGGACGCGGCCGGCAGTGCAACACAAAGCTCAGCCGCAAGCTCGGCGGCGCCGGCCTCCTCTTTGGCTTCATCAGCTCAAAGCTCGGCCCCGCAAAGCAGCGCCGCAAAGGCGCCGGTGCAGTCGGCCGTAACCAAAAGCAGCAGTGCGGCCAGCAGTAAGGCGCCGGTTAAGGCCCCCTCTAAGCCGGAGGCAGCCGCCCCGGCCGAGCCGGTTTTAAATATTACAAAAACGCCCTAAGTTACGCCTACGCCAACGATGTTCCGGCTTCGGCCGCGGTAGAAAACGGCTATTTTTCTAACACCTTGTTTATTGGCAGCTCGCGGTTAGACGGCATTTTAGAATACTCTAAAATAACGGGGGCGGGGCGTTACGCCTACACCTCGCTGAATGTTTCGGCCGTGTTCAGCCGAAATGTTGTTAAAAGAAAAAACGGCAGCACCACCATTGCCAACGCCATTAAGGGCAAAAAATTTGCAAAATGCTATTTAGAGTTTGGCGTTAACGAAATGGGCTGGCCGCATTTAGAAATCTTTGCGCGGGAGTACAAAAAAATTATTACCTATGTGCGCCAGCAAAGCCCGGGCATTGAGGTTTATTTGTTAAATTTGTACCCGGTTACGGCCTCGCACTCGGCAAAACAGGCCGCCAAAAAAGGGGACGAAACCAACGCGAATATTAAAAAAATGAACGATCTGTTGGCCAAAATTGCCAAGGAAAACGGCGTTTACCTGGTAAACTTAGCGGCCGCGGTTTGCAACCAAAACGGCGTGCTGCCCGAGGGCTGCAGCACCGACGGCGTACACGCCAATGTTGCCACCAGCCGCAGCCTAATGCAGTACATTAAAACGCATACCCACCGATAACCGTTGGCTTGTAAGCGGCACGCCCTTAGCCGGCAAAGCAAGGGCGGCTTTTTTGCGGCAGCTTATTTTACGGTGTTTTTTGCCAGTTTATTTTGGCTGCTTATTTTGCGGCGGTTTATTTTGCGGCGGTTTATTTTGCGGCGGTTTGTTTTGCGGCGGTTTGTTTTGCAGCGGTTTTTGCCGAGTTATTATTTAAGCCGGGTTGTTTTGGCAACATATTTTTTTGTGCCGGATTTTTGGCCGTTTTTGTTTTGTTTTGTTCCGTACAGCCCGTAAGGGTACATTTTGCTGCCAGAAACGGCTGCATTATTATTTAACATAAAATAACAGGGAGGATAGCGCACCGTGGTTTTCAGCAGCATATTATTTATTTGTTTATTTTTTCCTGTTACAATAACGGTTTGTTTGCTGCTGCCGGCCCGGTGGCGCAACGCCTTTTTGCTGGCCGCCAGCCTTGTTTTTTACGCCTGGGGCGAGCCAAAGTATTTGCTTTTAATGGCGGCAACGGCGCTGGTAGATTATTTTGCCGGCCGCGGCATTGGCCGGCTGCAAAAGCTTAACAAAAAGCGGGCGGCCAAAACGGTTTTGGCGCTTTGCGTTACGCTAAACCTTTTAAGCCTTTGCTTTTTTAAGTACACCGGCTTTATTTTGCAAAATGTTAGCAGCCTGCTGGGGCTGCAAAGCCCGGTTTTTGCCGTGGCGCTGCCGGTTGGCATTTCGTTTTACACCTTTCAAACCCTTTCGTATGTTATTGATGTTTACCGCGGGCGGGTGCGGGTACAAAAAAACTTTGTAGATTTTTTTATGTTTGTAACCATATTCCCCCAGCTAATTGCCGGGCCGATTGTGCGGTACAGCGAAATTGAGCCGGAGCTGACCTACCGCCCCCTGCACGCCGCCGAATTTGCCAACGGGGTGCTGCGGTTTTGCGTTGGGCTGGGCAAAAAGGTTGTTTTGGCCAACAGCTTAGGGCAAATTTTTAACAGCGGCATTGCCGCGCAGGATAGTTTTTTAACCGTTTTTACGGCCTGCCTGGCCTTTATGCTGCAAATTTATTTTGATTTTTCGGGCTACTCCGACATGGCTATTGGCATGGGGCTAATGTTGGGCTTTCATTTTCCCGAAAACTTTAATTACCCTTACGAATCGGTTAGCATTACCGATTTTTGGCGCCGTTGGCACAAAACGCTTTCGGCCTGGTTTTTAGAGTATTTGTACATACCGTTAGGGGGCAACCGCAAGGGCAAAGCACGGCAAATTTTTAATTTATTTGTTGTTTGGGCGCTAACCGGGCTGTGGCACGGGGCCGATTGGAACTTTTTGCTTTGGGGGCTTTACTTTTTTGTTATTTTAGTGGCCGAAAAGCTGTTTTTGCTGCGGCTGCTGGCAAAGCTGCCGACGCTGCTAAGGCACCTGTACGCACTGTTGCTGGTGTTCTTGGGCTGGGTGCTGTTTTCGGCCAACGGGCTGGGCGGGCTTTTGGCAACGCTGCGGGCGCTGTTTGGCGGCGCACCCTTTGCCAGCGGCACCGGCTGTTACCTGCTGGTAACGGCGCTGCCGCTGTTTGCCCTTAGCGCGGTGGCGGCAACCCACTACCCTAAGGCGCTGCTGTTAAAGCTAAAGGGGCGGGCGCAAACCGCCCTTGCCCAAAACGGCCTGCTGCTGTTGCAGGGGGCGGGGGCCTTTTTGCTGCTGCTGTTAAGCCTTGCCTTGCTTACCGGCGACAGCTACAACCCGTTTTTGTACTTTAGGTTTTAATTTTGCGCTTTTCGTTTGCCGAAACTTGGTTTTTGGCGAACGAAAAACAACCGCAGGCAACTAAGGCGGCTGCGAGCAACCAAGAGTAACGGCGCCGACAAAAAGCGGCTGAAAGCAGGCCGAAAACGCGGTGAGCGAATGAAGCGTAACTGCGGGGAACCGGGAACAGTGACAGGCACACGAAAAGAAGTTGTCGGTGTACCGAAAACAGCAACGAGCCAAAAACAACCGTGAGTGTACGAAAGTGGTTGCGGGGAACCGAAAAAATGGCAGGTGCACGAAAAGCGGCTGCAAACATGCTGAAAGCAATGGCGCTAAATTAAATTTTACATTTATTTTTAAAAATTGCAATTGTTTAAATTGCTTACCAATTTTTTTGCCGAAGGGGGGCTTACCAGTGCAAAAGCAAAACAAAAAAACGGGGGCCGGGCGCCGGCTGCTTTGCCTTTTTATTAGCGGGGTGTTTTTGTTTGGCACCCTGCTGCTGGGGGTTTTGCTGTTTGCCCTGCCGCAGCAAACCTTTTCGCCGCGCGAAAACCGTGTGCTGCAAACGCTGCCAAAGGCAACGGCCGAGGGCGTTTTTTCGGGCAAATGGCAAGAGCAGTTTAACACCTTTACGGCCGACCAGCTGGCGGGGCGCAGCACCCTTACCGCTTTCGGCAACAATTTTTTGTACCTTTTAGGGCGGCGGGATTTAAACGGCACCTACATTGGCAAGGGGCCGGACGGCGAATTTAGATTTTTTGAGACCCCGCCGCAGACCGACCGCAGCAGCCAAAATTTGGCGGCGCTTGCGGCGTTTGCCGAAAAAGCAAAGGGCGCCGAGCTTACCTTAATGCTTTGCCCCTCGGCGGGCAGCGTTTACACCGGCTGTCTGCCCCGGTTTGCCACCCCTTTTAGCAGCGCGCAGCAGCAACAAAAGGCGCAGCAGGCGCTGGGCGGCCGGGCGCTAAATTTGCTGCCGGCCTTGCAGGCGGCCGCGGCCGAAAACGGCAGCCTTTATTTTAAAACCGACCACCACTGGACGGTGCAGGGCGCCTACACGGCGTATTTAGCGTATTGCCGGGCGCAGGGCTTTACCCCAGCCAAGGGTTCCGGGGAGTTCGAGGCGCTTTCGCACAGCTTTTTAGGCACGCTGTACGCCAAAACGCTGCTTTACGGCACCAAGCCCGAGGCGTTAGAACGCACTAGGCTGAACACCGACGGCGTTACGGTGCAGGTGGCGGCGGCCGGCGGCTACTGCCAAAGCGGGCAAACGGTTGCAAGCACGCTGCAGCCGGCCCAGCTTTACCGGCCGGAGGCCTTACAGCAAAGCGACGAGTACCAGTACTTTTTAGGGGGCAACGCCGGGCTTGCCGTGCTGGAAAACCAAAGCCTTACCGGCGGGCAAACGCTGCTGGTTTTTAAAGATTCGTTTGCCAATTGCTTTGCCCCGTTTTTAACCGCGCATTACCGGCGGGTTATTTTGCTGGACGCGCGTTATTTTAAAGGTGACTTTAGCGCCGTGCTGCGGGAGTTTGCCCCGCAAAAGCTGCTGGCGCTGTACGAAAGCAACAATTTTGCAGCCGACAACCGTTTAGCCCCGCTGCTAAACGGCTTTACCGGGCAATAGGTCTTTGGCGTTGGCTTTATTGGCCTTAAGCCTTAGCGCCCGGCGGTGCCATTTTAACAAAAAACAACCCCCTTAAGCGTTTTGGCAAGGTTGCCAATGCTTTAAGGGGGTTAAAATTTTTTGCCTTAGGCAAGCGGTAAAAAGCAAAACCTGTTTGCCTAAGCGAAAGTTTAACCGCAGTGCGCTTTAAAAGCGCAAAATTGCGGCGGTTATTTTTTACGGGTGGTTAGCTTGTTCAGCAGTAGGGTAGAAACAATCAATACGCCTATAACAATAAAAATACCCAGCAGGCCAATGCCCATTTTATCTAAATTTTTTACAAACATTTCGGGTTGAAACGCGGCAAGTTGAAACATTTTAATTACGCCCCTTTACAGTTTAGTTTACATAAAAAAGTTTAGCACCAGCCCGCCGGCAATAACCGAGGCAATTTGCCCCGAAACATTAACGCCAATGGAGTGCATAAGCAAAAAGTTTTGCGGATCCTCCTGCAGGCCCATTTTGTGTACAATGCGGCCCGACATGGGGAACGCCGAAATGCCGGCAGCGCCGATCATGGGGTTGATTTTATTTTTTAAGAACAGGTTTAAAAATTTAGCAAACAGCACGCCGCCGGCGGTATCCATAATAAAAGCTACCAGGCCAAGACCCAAAATTAACAGGGTGTTGGGGGTTAAAAAGTCCTCCGCGCGCATTTTGCTGGCAATGGTAATGCCCAAAAAAATGGTTATTAAATTGGCCAGCACCTTTTGCGCCGTTTCGGAAAGGGAGTTTAGCACCCCGCACTCGCGAATTAAATTGCCGAACATTAAAAATCCAACCAGAGAGACCGAGGCGGGGGCCACAATGCCGGCTACCACCGTGATAATAATAGGGAACAAAATGCGGGTGGTTTTAGAAACCTCGTGCTGCTCGTACGGCATACGGATCATCCGCTCTTTTTTTGTTGTGAGCAGCTTAATTACCGGCGGCTGAATAATGGGCACCAGCGCCATGTAGGAGTAGGCCGCTATCATAATAGCGCCAAGGTAATTAGAGCCTAACTTTTGCGCCACAACAATAGAGGTTGGGCCGTCGGCCGCGCCAATAATGGCAATAGAGGCGGCGTCTTTTAAATCAAAGAACATAGAGGCCAGGCACAGGGTAAAGAAAATGCCGAACTGGGCCGCCGCGCCAAACAGCATGAGCTTGGGGTTAGAAAGCAGGGGGCCAAAGTCGATCATGGCGCCAATGCCAATAAACAAAATTAGGGGGAACAGCTCGTTGGCAATGCCGGCGTTAAATAAAACATCCAGCGCGCCAACCTCTTTTATGCCGTTGGTTATTTGGGTAACGGCGCCCGAAAGCGGCAGGTTTACCAAAATAGCCCCAAAGCCAATTGGCAGCAGCAGGCTGGGCTCCATATCTTTTTTAATGGCCAGGTAGATCAGCACGCCGCCAATAACCCACATGACCACCTGCTGCCAGGTAATGTTCAGCAGGTTTTGGTACAAAATTTCCATTTTTACAGGCTCCTTTTTTTAAATTGATTTTTAGCAGTTTGCTTTTTATTATTGTTGGGCCAAAAACGGCACCAAAAAGGCAATAGAAAAAGACTCTTATTGCGCGCAAAAGCACAATAAGAGTCTTGCTTTTTCATACAACAGCGGGCAAAAGCCGTATTGACGCAAATTGTAACGGTCGAAATGGCCGCAAGCTACTCCCTCTTACAGAAGAAAATTTAACAACCCTATTATAAACGATTTTAAACCAAATTGCAAGGTTTTTTTAAAGCTTTTTATTGGGGCCGCCGCTGCTTGGCCCAGCAGGGGCTAAATGCCGCGTGGTGTTTGGGTTTATTGGTGCGGCTTTTACTTGGCGCCGGCAAAGCTTAAGCCGCCGGGTTTAAAACGCTGCGGCACAGGGCAACAACATCTTTTAAATTTTTCTCGCCATCTTGGTTATAATCGGCTGCCGGGGCGTAAAAGGCGGCGGGCAGGCTGCTGGTATTTTTGGCCGCAAGGTAGCGGGCAATTAAGGCGGCGTCTTTTAAATCTACGGCGCCGTCCTCATTTACATCGCCCGGGGTGTAATTTTTAAGGGTGGTAACGGTTTTAGGGGCCGAGGGCGTGCTGGCAAGAATATAAGCCGTACGAACGCAAAAGCTGTAACTGGTATTTTCGGTAAGGCCGTTAAAAACGGGGCTTTCCTGCCAGGTTTTGCCGCCGTCGCAGCTATATTCGCCGTTTAAAACCGCTTTTAGGGTTACGCTGTTTTTTTCAACCTTTTCAACCGTAAGCTCCGGCGCGGCTGCCAAAACGGTAACGGCAATATCAATTTGTTTGTAGCCGGTGGCAGTGCGGTCGGCCGCGCCCGAAATAATAAAGGTTTGGGCGTTTTTGTTGTTGGGGTCGTAGGTAAAATAGTTTTTGTAGCTGTCGCCAAACAGCCAATCCACCTTGGTTTCGGTTACTTTGCCGTCGGGCGTTACTTTTTTAACCGTTTCGGGCAGGCCAAAGCTTTTGGCGGTGGCGGCGGTGCCGTTGGCAACGCTTTCGGGCAGGTTTTCTACCACAAAATAGCAGTCCTCGGTGTTTTGGGTTCGGGTGGGAACATCGTTGTTGTAGATCCACTGCTTGTAGCTGTTTTTTGGGGTAACATATTGCAGGGTCTTGTGGGCTTCGGCAAAGGTATCGGTGCCGCAGTCGGCAAAGGTGGTGTTAAACGCGCGGTTTAAAGTGTTTTCGCCGTCATTTTTCTCGGTGGTAACCTGGTCGCCGGTTTCGTTGTGCGTGTAGGTCCATTCCTCTTTGCCGGTTTCTGCGTTAATATTGTATTCGTTCAGGCTGTCCCAGGTAACATCAAAAATCTGCCAGCGGCCGTTTAGGTAAACCTCGTTCCATACATGGTTGGAAACATTTTCGTTGGTGCCCGCGCCCTGCCCGCCGGCGTAGCCGTACACCAGCCGGTTTGGCACGCCCATTAAGCTAAGCATGGCGGCAAACAGCTTAGAGTACCCCTCGCACACCGTGCGCTGATTTAATAAAACCTCGTACACGGTGCGATAGGCGTAGGAGGAGCCGGGGTTTGTTAGCTCCTTTTGCAGGGCGTTATAATCGTAATATAAATATGCTGCCAAAAAGTTGTGAACGGCAAAAACCGCAGTGTAATCGTCGGTTACATTATTTTCGGCCAGCTTTTGTTTTAACAGGTCTACCAGCTGCTGCAGCGCGGCTTTTTCGGCCCCGCTGATGAACGCGGTTGAGGCGGTGTAGCTGCGGTAAAAGTTGTAAAGGTAGCTGTTTTCGGGCGTTACGGCGTGGTTTACGCGGTTAAATTCTGATTGGTTATTTTCTAAATAGGTTGGCGCGCAAAAACCGCAGGTGTTACCGCTTTTAACAATGGCCAAAGAGGTTAAGTGCTGCTCAAAGGCTTCGTCATTTAAATCTACATAAAAAACAATGACGGCGTATTCGCCGTTTGGCAGGGTGGCTTGGCCCTCCTGGCCGTCAATGTAATAATCTGTAACCTTGGTTAAATGATTGAAAGAAAAGCTTGCCGTATTGGCTGTAATATAAGCGGTGCTTTGGTACCAGTTGCCGTCGGTATTATTGTTTAAATCGTAAATTTGCACCAAAACGGTTTGGGTGGGGGTGTTTGGCAGCTTGTTAAAAATAAGGCTGCCGCTGCGCAGCTCGGCACTGCACATACCAAGGGTGGTGCCCCGCAGCTCGTAAACCGGGGTGCAAGCTTGGCCGTTTATTGTAACCGTAGTACCCGTTGCCGCAGCCGGCACAGTAACGGTTCCAAAAACCAAAACAACGGCCAAAAGCGCCGCAAACAAGGCTTTGCATTTTTTAAACATAAAATCAACTCCAATTATTTTTGGCGAATTGGCTCAGCGCCCGCTTGGTGAACCACAGCGCACGCAGCCGAACCCGCCGTACCGTTGCATATTTGCCCTACCAAAAAATTAATACAACTATATATAGTATAACATACCGCAAAGGAAAAGGGAAACCGTTTTTTGTACCAAATATATTGAAAATTAATTTTAATTTTTTAGCAAAAAGCTATTTACAATTCAAAATTCATGTGCTATAATAACTTTAACATAGTGCACGCCTGCGTGCTAATTTTGCTTTGTTATTTCATTTTTCAGGAGGATTATTTATGAAAAAGGTTATTTCTATTCTTTCGGTTATGGTATTGCTGGTTTGCAGCCTGGCAGCCTTTGGTTTAAGCGCTGCAGCGGTGGACAGCCCCAGCGGCGAGGTTCAATTTACCATTAACCACAACAGCTACAACAGCGGCAAGTTAGAAACTAAAAAATGCCCCGTAAAGCAGGGTGACCCTTATGAGTTTATTGCTGCCGAGTCGGATTACGATTTTACCGGCTGGAGAATTACCAAGGCCGACGGGTCTGTTGCCGTTGAGGGCGTTGATTACACCATTGTTGCCGGCGGTTTAGACCAAAAAACCTTAAAGATTAAACCGTTAAAGGACGGCTTGACTGTTGAGGAAAAATACAACGTTCAAGGCTCTGAAGGCTACGGTGAAAAGGCCATTGTTGTTGGTAAAATCAACAAATCCAACGAGTCCCCCAAAACCGGTAACCAGCCGTTGGCTATGGTAACCGTTGTTGCTGCGGGTGCTTTTTCGGCCATGGTTTTAGCTAAAAAACGCTTAGCAAAATAATTTAACGCAAAAGTAATTTACCCGCCTTGCAGCTTGCAGGGCGGGTTTTTTGCGTTTCAAGCATTTGCTTAGAGTTTGCGCTTAAAGCTTGGGCTTTGCGTTTTTAGCAACCGGTCGGCAATTTTGCGTAGGGATTTAGGTTGGCGGTTTTGGCTTTAGGCCGGTGGGTTGTAAGGGTGCTTTTGGTTTCGGGCCAGTGGCAGCCGCCTACCCGGCAATACCCTTGCCGTGCAGCACCAGGGTGTACTGGGTTTGGTTTTCTAAAACCGAGGTAACAACCGTTGCCTTGCCGCCGCTTTTGTTAATTTGTGCCGCAAGATTATTTATGCTGTTTAGCACCAGCCGTTCGCTAAAAACGCCGCACACCTTGCCGGCTTTGGGCGGCTTTGGCGGCTCGGGCGGGTCTAACAGCGCTTGGGCCTTGGGCTCGGTTAAATTTTGCAGCAGCACCTTTGTTAATATTTCCTGCCGCTGCTTTGGCGGCAGGGCGCAAAGTCGGTAGGCAAAGGTAACCCCAAAGCCGCGCCCCAACAAAAAGTTTTGCTGCTTTGGGGTTAGGCGCAGCAGCTGCAGCTTTTGCTCAATTTCGGCGGTTGTTAAATCTAACGCCTCGCAAAGCTCCTGCTTAGTGTAGCGCCCCTTTTGCAGCAAAAAGTAAAGCAGGCGCGCCTGCTCAAAACAATTTAGCTGCCGGCCTGTTTTTTGCCGAATAAGGGGTACCAGGCCGGCCTCGGCCGCGGTAAGCGAAAGCACAATGGCCGGGGCACTAACGGCGCGCAGGTAGCACAGCGCCAAGTAGCGCGTAACCCCGCAAATTAAAAAGTATTGCTCGCCGCCGGGCTTTTTGCGCAGCAGCAGCGGCTCTAACAGCCCGTTTTTGCGAATACTGTTGGCCACTGCCACAATGCGCTCCTCCTCAATTTCGCCGGTAATGCGCTCTACCTCTATACGGCAAAGCGGCACATTTAAAATTTTGCTGTTATAAAAATAAGATTTTACTTCCACGCCCGGTTCCCCTTTGGTTGTATTTTACATATATTACCAGTATAAGGGGAGATTTACCACTTTGCAACCCTTTTTGGTTGACAAAATAAACGCAGGTTTGCCCTAAAAACAAAAAAGCAGCCCGGTTTAAAGGGGCTGCTTTGTAATTTTAGCAGAGGCGCGGGGGTATTTTGCCGAAGTTTGCGATATTTTTTTTACGGTTACCACGGCGCGCTCCAGCTCGCCGGGCAGCGTGTAGGTTTGCACGGCAGCCGGCGAGCCGCCCAGCAGACCAGCCGCATTGGCGGCGGCTGCGGCCTCCTCACCGGCGCCGGGGCCTTTCATGGCGGCAAACAGGCCGCCGGGTTTTACAAAGGGCAGGCAGTATTCCAGCAGCGTTGGCAGCGCGGCAACGGCGCGGGCCGTTGCGTATTGAAATTGCTCGCGGTATTCGGGCTGTTTGGCGGCCAGCTCGGCCCGGCTGTGCAGCGTTTGGCAGGTAAGGCCGCTTTGCTGCATAAAATCGTTTAAAAATAAAAAGCGTTTGGCGTGCCCGTCTAACAGGGTTACCTTAGCCTGCGGCACCAAAATTTTAAGTACCGCACCGGGAAAGCCGGCGCCGGTACCAACATCTATTAAGCTTTGCCCCGGTTTTAGGGGCAAAAAGCGCAGCAGGGCGGCGCAATCGGTAAAATGCTTTAAAACAATTTCCTGCGGGTCGGTAATGGCGGTCAGGTTTATTTTTTGGTTCCATTCCAGCAGCAAATTTCCGTAAAGGGCCAGCTGCTGCGGCGCTGCGGGCGGTACGGCAATGCCGTTTTCGGCGCAGTAGCTTAAAAAAGGGGCTAAATTAAATTCTGCCATTTTAATGCTCCCCCCGCTGCAGCCAAATAAGCAAAACCGAAATATCGGCCGGGCTAACGCCCGAAATGCCGGCGGCCTGCCCAATGCTAAGCGGCTTAATTTTGTTCAGCTTTTCGCGCGCCTCTAACCTTAGGCCGCTAATAAGGTTGTAATTTTGCTCGGGCGGCAGGGCTTGCTTTTCCAGCCGGTGCATTTCGGCAACGGCGGCCAGCTGGCGCTTAATGTAGCCGGCGTACTTAATTTCGGTTTCTACCTTGTCGCACACCTCGGCCGAAAGGGCGGGGCGCTGCGGGTCAAAGGGGGCTAAGTCGGCGTAGGTAATTTGCGGCCGACGAATAAGCTCGGCCAGCTTTATGCCGGTGGTAAGCGGGGCGGTGCCGCGCTGCTGCAGCATTTGGTTTATGGCGCTGCCGGGGGCAACGGTGGTTTGCTCTAAGCGGTTTATTTCGGCCTGCTTTTGCTTTGTTTTATTTAAAAAGGCCGTGTATTCCTCCTCCGAGATCAGCCCCAGCCGGTGCCCTAATGGCATTAGCCGCTCGTCGGCGTTGTTTTGTCGCAGCACTAAGCGGTATTCGGAGCGGGAGGTCATCATGCGATAAGGGTCGGAGCAGCCTTTGGTTACTAAATCGTCTATTAGCGTGCCAATGTAGGAGGAGGAGCGCGGCAGCGTAAAGGCGGGGCGCCCCAGCGCCTTTAACCCGGCGTTAATGCCGGCAATGAGGCCTTGGGCGGCGGCCTCCTCGTACCCCGAAGAGCCGTTGAACTGCCCGGCGCCGAACAGCCCGGGGCAGTTTTTTACCTCTAAGGTTGGAAACAGAGCGGTGGGGTCTACGCAGTCGTACTCAATGGCGTAGGCGTTGCGCATAATTTTAACCTGCTCTAACCCGCTAATGGTGTGGTAAAATTCGGCCTGCACCTCCTCAGGAAGGGAGGAGGACATTCCCTGCAGGTACATCTCCTCGGTATCGGCCCCGCAGGGCTCAATAAACAGCTGGTGGCGCTCTTTATCCTTAAACCGTACCACTTTATCCTCAATACTGGGGCAATAGCGCGGGCCAACGCCCTCAATCTCCCCGGCGTAAAGGGGGGAGCGGTGCAGATTTTTTAAAATAACCTCTTTGGTTTTTTGGTTGGTGTAGGTCATGTAGCAGCAAACCGTGTTTTTGGGCGGCGTTTTGGTGCTAAAGCTAAAGGGAATGGGGTCGTCGTCGCCGTACTGCACCTCGGTTTTAGAAAAATCTATACTGCTTTTAAGCACCCGCGCGGGGGTGCCGGTTTTAAAGCGGCGCAGCGGCAGCCCCAATTTTAGCAGCGAGGCGGAAAGGCTTTTGGCGGCAAAGGTGCCGTCCGGTCCGCCCTCGTAGTGAACCTCACCCACAAAAATTTTGCCCTTTAAAAAGGTGCCGGTTGCCAGCACCACGCACGAAACCAGGTACTGCGCGCCAAAGTTGGTTGTTAGCAGCCATTTGTTGTTTTGCCGCTCTAACGCGGTAATTTCGCACTGGCGAACGGTTAGGTTTTTTTGCAGCTCTAAGGCGTGCTTCATGTAGCCGCTGTAACGCCGGCGGTCAATTTGGGCGCGCAGGCTGTGCACCGCCGGGCCTTTGCCCCGGTTTAGCATGCGGCTTTGCAGGGTGTTGGCGTCGGCCGCCTTGCCCATCTCGCCGCCTAAAGCGTCCAGCTCCCGCACCAGGTGGCCTTTTGCAGTTCCGCCGATAGAGGGGTTGCAGGGCATATTGCCCACCCAATCTAAATTAATGGTAAAACAAAGCGTTTGGGCGCCCAGGCGGGCAGCGGCCAAAGCGGCCTCTACCCCCGCGTGCCCGGCGCCAATTACGGCAACATCTGCATTGCCGGCAAAGTAGTTCATAACATCTTCCTTTAATTGGCGGGTTTTCCGCCGGCTGATTGTTAAAATAGAATTGTTAAATAATATTTTTAAAAATAAATGATTAAAAACAGAATGATTAAAACAATATTGTTATAACAGGTTTATTCAAACAGAACTGTTAAAATAGAATATTTGAAATACCGTTGTTAAAACCGGTTTAAATGCAGCGCCTTAAAAAGGGGTGTTGGTGTTGCCTTTTTTAAGGCCAAAATAAGCGGCTGAAAGGCCGCCAAACCAAAGGCAGACAAGCAGCACTTTGGGGCAGGGGTTTGCCGGTTTGTTTTGCACAACGGCTATTTGCCAACGCAAAAGTTTTTAAAAACCTGGTTGGCCACCTCTACGGTAACCTTTTTGCCGTTTAGCTCGTAAAGGGCGGCTAACGCTTCGTCGGTTAAAACGCCAACCGCGTCCAGCGTAACGCCGCTTTGCAGGGCGGTTAAGGCCTCGTCCACCGCGTTTTTAGCCCGGCAAACCAAGGCATACTGCCGCTCGCTGCCCAAAATTTCGGCGTTGGGGTCTAACGCCGCGGTGCCAAGCAGCTTGGCAATGGCCTGCTCCAGCTCTTGCCGGCCGGTGCCGTTTAGGGCTGAAATTTCTACAAAGCTTAATCCGCTTTGTTTTAGGGCCGCCCGGCTTTCGGCGGCGGGCAGATCGGTTTTATTTAACACCAGCAGGGTGTTTTTTTTGCTTACCTGCTGCAGCAGAGCTTTATCGTCGGCCGTTAGGGGGCGGGCGGTATCAAACACCGCTAAACAAAGCTCGGCCGTGCTTAGCCGGTTTAGCGCAGCTTGAATGCCTAATTGCTCTACCGTATCGCCGGTTTTGTGTATTCCGGCGGTATCGGCCAAATGCAGCGTAAAATTGCCTAACTGCACGGTTTGCTCAATAACATCCCGCGTGGTGCCGGCAATGTTTGTTACAATAGAGCGCTCGGTGCCCGAAAGCAGGTTCATTAGGGTTGATTTACCCGCGTTGGGGCTGCCGACAATAACGGTGTTTACCCCGCCGGTTAGGTACTTTCCGCTGTCGTAATGCTTAATTAATAGGGTTAGCTGCTGCAAAGCGGTTTGCAGCCCGGCTGCAAAATCGCTTTGGCTAAGGTGCAGGGTGTCATCCTCCGGGTAGTCGGAAAATACGGCAATCTGCGCCGCTAAATCTAACAGCCCGGCAATTATTTGGTTAATTTTTTTAGAAACGGCGCCGCTTTTGTTGCGCGTGGCAATATTCAGCGCCTGGCTGCCCGTTGCGTGAATTAAGCCCATAACGGCCTCGGCCTCGGCTAAATCCAACTTGCCGTTTTGGTAGGCGCGCTTGGTAAACTCGCCGCCCTCGGCAGCGCGGGCACCGGCCTGCAGCGCGGCCCGCAGCACCTGGCGAATTAAAAAGCTGCCGCCGTGCACCGAAAGCTCTACGCAATCCTCCCCCGTGTAGCTTTTGGGGGCGCGAAAAACAAGGGCAATGCCCTCATCCAGCGGGGTGCCGTTTTGGTGCAGGGTGCCAAAGGCAGCGGTGTAGCCTTTCATACCGGCCAAGGTTTTGCCCGGCTGCTTGGGGGTAAAAATTTTTTCGGCAATTTCTACCGCACGGCTGCCCGAAAGCCGAATGGCGCTAATGCCGCCCTCCCCCGGCGGGGTAATAATGGCGGCAATGGTATCTAACTGTTGCATAAATTTTCCTTTATAATACGGGCTGTATTTATAAAACTACAGCCCGTATTTATTTCCTATTATTCCTGCTTGCCAATAACCTCGCAGCCCATGTACGGTACCAGCGCTTTGGGCACGGTTACGGTGCCGTCGGCGTTTTGGTAATTCTCTAAAATAGCGGCAACGGTACGGCCTACGGCAACGCCGGAGCCGTTTAAGGTGTGCACAAACTGGGCTTTTTCCTTAACATCCTTTTTAAAGCGGATAGAGCCGCGGCGGGCTTGGAAATCCTCGAAATTAGAGCAGCTGGAAATTTCAACATACCGGCCGTAGGAGGGCATCCAAACCTCTATATCGTAGGTTTTGGCCGAGGAAAAGCCTAAATCGCCGCTGCAAAGGCAAACCACGCGGTACGGCAGACCCAAGCCCTGCAAAACGCGCTCGGCGTCGTGCGTTAGGGCCTCTAACTCCTCGTAAGAGTTTTCGGGGTTGGCGAATTTAACCAGCTCTACCTTATTAAACTGGTGCTGGCGAATCAGGCCGCGGGTATCGCGCCCGGCGCTGCCGGCCTCGGCACGGAAGCAGGCCGAATAGGCGCAATATTTAATAGGCAGCTTGTTGCCGTCTAAAATCTCGTCCCGGTGCATATTGGTTACCGGCACCTCGGCGGTTGGAATTAAAAAGTAATCGTTGGTTAGCTTAAAGGCGTCCTCCTCAAACTTCGGAAGCTGGCCGGTAGCCGTCATAGAGGCGCGATTGGCCATAAACGGGGGTAAAATTTCGGTGTAGCCGTGCGCGGTGTGGGTATCTAAGTAATAGTTAATAATGGCGCGCTCCAGTCGGGCGCCCAGGCCGCGATAAAAGTGGAACCGGGCGCCGGTAACCTTGGCGGCGGTCTCGGGGTCTAAAATATTTAAATCGGCGCCAATATCCCAGTGGGCTTTGGGCTCAAAATCAAACTTTGTCGGCTCCGAAAAGCGGCGCATCTCTTTATTCTCGCTATCGTCCTTACCAATGGGCACGCTTTCGTGCGGAACGTTGGGAATAATCATAATAATCTGCTTTTGGCGGTCTTCTAAAGCCGAAAGCTCGGTAGAGATCTCTTTAATCTGGTCGGAGATGGTTTTCATGCGCGCCATGATTTCGGAAGTATCCTTGCCCTCTTTTTTTAAGGCGGGAATTTGCTTTGAGGCCACGTTTTGCTCGGCCTTCATTTTTTCTACCTTAGCGGTCAGGTCGCGGCGCTCGTTATCAATTTCCAGCAGCTCGTCAATTTGGGCGTCTAAATTTCCGTTTCGCGAGCGAACGGCGGCTTTAACCTTTTCGGCGTTTGCGCGTACAAATTTAATGTCTAACATAATACTTTCTCCTTTATTACCATTGCTTACCGATTACACGGTTTGCAATTTCTTTCAGTTCCTCTTTATTATAAAACTCTAAGGTAATGGTGCCCTTGCCTTTGCCGGCGGCTTTTACAACGGCTTTGCGGTGCATCTCGTTTTGAAAGGCCAGCTCCACCTCGCTAAAAAAGCTATCCCGCTTTTTGGGGGACTTTTCGGCTTTGGCTTTGCCCTCGGCTTTAGCCAGGGCCTCAATTTGCCGAACCGAGGCGCCGTTTAACGCGGCTATGTAAGCCTCCTGCTCGTTTTCCGGCTGTTTAAAGGCCAGCAGCGCCCGGGCGTGCCCGGCCGAAATTTTGCCCTCGCTTAGCGCCTGCAGCTGGTCACCCGGCAAATTTAGCAGCCGCAGGGCGTTGGTTACCGCGGGGCGAGATTTTCCAACCCGCTCGGCAACCTGCTCTTGCGTTAGGCGGAACTCCTGCATCAGGCGGTTGTAGCCCTCGGCCTCCTCCACCGGGTTAAGGTCGCGGCGCTGCAGGTTTTCTATTAAAGCCAGCTCCATGGCCTCTTTGTCCGACAGATCCTTAATAATTACCGGCACCTTGTTTAGCTCTGCCAAACGGCTGGCGCGCCAACGGCGCTCACCCGCAACAATTTGGTAGGTTCCGCCCGGCATAGGCCGTACAACAATGGGCTGCAGCAGCCCGTGCTCTTTAATGCTGGCGGCTAATTCCGAAAGGGCTTCTTCGTCAAAATGCTTTCGCGGTTGGTCGCGGTTGGGCTCAATTTCGCTTAAACGCAGCTGGGCGGTGCTGTTGTCGTCGGTTGCGTTTTCGGCAAATAAAGAGTCTAAACCCCGGCCTAGGCCGCTTTTTTTTGCTGCCATAGTTTAACCTCCGTAAACAATGTTTCACATGAAACATTTCTATTATAACAATTATTTGTGGCTTGTGTAGGAACAGTATTACTTGTGGCTTATTTTGAATACCCCAACAACCATTTTCCGGTTAAAACAAAACCGTGCCGGCTAAAAAGGGAGTGACCAAGCCTGCTGGTGTTGGCGCTGAATACCGCTATAACAAAGCGTTAATGGGTTACGATTTTTTAATAACCTCTTTGGCCAGGGCGTTATAGCGATCGGCACCCTTGCCCTTGGGGTCATAATACTGCACCGGCAGCCCGTAGCTTGGGGCCTCGGAAAGGCGCACCGAACGCGGAATAACGGTGGAATACAGCTTTTTGCCAAAAAACTTTTTAATTTCGGCCACCACCTGCTGGGTCAGGTTTAAACGGCCGTCAAACATGGTTAGCAGCACGCCCTCTAATTCCAGCTCCGGATTATAGCTGCGTTTTACCTGCCGCATGGTTGCCATAAGCTGCGAAAGCCCCTCTAACGCAAAGTACTCGCACTGAATGGGGACCAAAAAGCTGTCGGCTGCGGTTAAGGCGTTCAGTGTAATCAGCCCTAAAGACGGCGGGCAATCAATTAATATGTAATCGTACTCGCCGCGCAGCTGCAGTAAATTGTTTTTCATGCGGTAAACGCGATCCTCACGGTTGGTCAGCTCAATTTCGGCTCCGGCCAGATCCATTGAGGAGGGAATAATAGAAACGCCTTTAAATTTGGTGGCGGTTATCAGCTCCCGTACCGGCTGTTCGCCCATGAGCATATCGTAGGTAGAGGCGGTAGATTCCCGTTTGTTAATGCCGTAGCCGCTGGTGGTGTTGCCCTGCGGGTCGGCGTCTACCAACAACACCTTTTTGCGGTGCAGCCCTAAGCCGGCCGCTAAATTAACGGCGGTTGTTGTTTTACCAACGCCGCCTTTTTGGTTTACAATTGCAATGATCTTACCCAAAAGAACCCTCCTTACCATTTGAAAATTACAAATACCATTATACCACAGATTTGCAAAAAGTAAATAGCGCAGCAATAAAAAAGTAAATGTTTCATGTGAAACATTTACCCGAAACAGCAACTGATAAACTTACGCAAATGTTAAACTTGATCGGCCGCACCTTACATTGTTTCACATGAAACATTTGGCAAAAAAGCGGGCGGGTAAAGGCTTGGGGCAAAGGGCGGCCAAGCCTTTGCAAATAAAAATTGCGTTACTGCCGCGGGAATGAAATGGAGAAAACCGGCGGAGTCAAGGCAAAAGCGGCAGCCAAGGCAGAATGGACCAAGCACAAGCTGTTAAAACCTTAAAGGCTGCGGGGCAAAGAGAAAAAGCCAGAGCCCCCAAAACAGAGCCGGGCGGAAATTTGCAAAGCCTTTAATAGCTGCGGGCGGTTCATAGCTGCGGGCGGTTCATAGCAGGGGGCGGTTCATAGCAGGGGGCGGCTATTGACAGAAGAAGTTAATAGCTGCGGGGGCCGGGCTTGCTGCAAAACGAAGCCAAATACCCAAAAAACATGGCGGCGGTTATGCCGGCCGAGGTGGCAGTAAGACCGCCCGAAAGCGCCCCAAGTAACCCATATTGCTGCACGGCTTTTTCTACCCCCTTAGCTAACGAATACCCAAAGCCGGAAAGCGGAACGGTGGCGCCGGCCCCGGCAAGCTGCACCAGCGGTTCGTACAGCCCAACGGCTGTAAGCAGCACGCCGCCTACAACAAAGCCCACCAAAATGCGGGCGGGGGTCAGCTTGGTAAAATCAATAAAAATCTGGCCAATAAGGCAAAGGGCGCCGCCAACTAAAAAAGCCAGCAGGCAGTGGTTCAACAGCTCCATACTATTTAGCTCCTATTATACAACTTTTGTAATAAAAGTATTTCCACTGCGTTTTAAAATATTAGCAAAGCTTTAAAAAAATTAAAAGCAGCAAAAGCAAGTAACAAGCCGACAGCTTTTAGGCGGGCAAAGCAACCGCTGCCCAATGCCCTAACTTCGGTTTGCGCTTGGCGGTAAACAAAACTAACGGGGCAGCTAAAAAGGGCATTGGCCGAAAAAATTTAAAACCGACCCCCAAAAAACATCTAAAAAATTAAAAATACCCTCCGCAATGGAGGGTATGAGCGGGGGAAAATGGAGTGGCTGAAAAGGCAAGTTACAAATTGTATAAAAATTAATACCGTTTGGATATTTTAAAGGCTTATGAAAGAATTTGGCCGAAAGAGTTAAAAATGTTGCACATTGGTTAAGCGGCTACCGCAGCCAACCCTGCTGTCCTACACCTGCTGCGGCCTTGTTAGCGAATACTGTATATTCAGGCTTTGGTACTTGGCCCCGGCTAAGGTGTTGTAGGGCAGCTGCTCCCACTTTGCGGTGCCAATTATTTTTTGCAGAGCGGTCAAATTTGTTGCCGTGTTGGTAATGCCGGGGATTAAAGGGGTGCGCACCAAAAACGGCTTGCCGCTGTTTTTTAGCAGGGCAAAATTTTGTAAAATTAGCTTGTTAGAAACGCCGGTGTATTTTAAATGCGCGGCGTTGTTGGCCAGTTTTAGGTCCATAATAATAAAATCGCACTGCGCCAGCACCTTTAAAAACACCTTTGGCGGGGCGTAACCGGCCGTTTCAATGCAGCGGTGCAGCCGCCCTTTTAAAAGGCCAAGCGATTCGGTTAAAAATTCCGGCTGAAAAAGCGGCTCCCCGCCCGAAAAGGTAACCCCGCCGCCGTTTTGGTTCAGCAGCGCTTCGTCCCGCAGCAGGGTTTGGGCCAGCCCGGCTGGCGTTACCGTGCGGCCGCTAACGGTAAGGCAGCCCTGCGGGCAGCAGTGCAGGCAGCGGCCAAAGGGGGCGCACTCGGGGTGGCTGCAGCCTTTTTGACAAAGCCCGCAGTCGGTGCAGCGCGCCGTTTTTACCATTAGCTGCGGTTTTTTTAACAGCCCCTCGGGGTTGTGGCACCAGCGGCAGCGCAAAGGGCAGCCCTTTAAAAACACGGTGGTACGCAGGCCCGGCCCGTCGCCCAGCGCCATCTGCTTTACATCAAAAATCAGCCCTTCCACGCGTTACACCTCGTATTCCTGCCGGGCTATTACATGGTCCTGGTAGGCTTTTTCCAAATCAACAAAATAGGCCGACCAGCCCCAAACCCGAACAATTAGGTGCGGGTATTTTTCCGGGTGAGCTTGGGCGTCGTGCAGCTTTTCGGGGTCTACCGCGTTTAGCTGCAGCTGGTGCCCGCCCAGCAAAATGTAGCTTTGTACAAACAGCGCCAGCTTTAAAACGCTGCCGCTGTTTTGAAACATGGCGCGATGAAATTCCAGCGTTAGCGGCCCGCCGTTTATCACTTCGCAAAGGCGGGGCTTGGTAAACGATTTTATAACCGAAAACGGGCCGTTTACGGCGGCAAACAGGCTGGGGGAGTAATTGGCACCAAGCGGCTCGCCCTTGCGGCGCCCGTCCGGCGAGGCGCCAAGCTTTTGGGCGTCCCACAAATAGTTCATGGCGGTGCCGGTGCCGGCGCGAAAAATGCCGCCCCGGCTGTTTTTGCGCCCCTTTAGCGCTGCGGCAAAGCTGTGCAGCAAAAAGGTGGCGTTTTCGTCTACCTTGTCAATATCATTACCCATTTTTTCGGTTTCAAACCGCAGGCGGTGCAGCAGCTCCGGCTCGTTTTTAAAATCGCTGTCTACCGCATTAATCAGCCGCCGGGCCGAAACGGTTTTTTCTTGAAAAACATATTTATTAATGGCAAACAGGCTGTCGGTTGCTGTGGCAATGCCGGTGCCGTGAAAGCCGTAATTGTTGTAGGCACCGCCTTTAGAAAGGTCCCGCCCCGCAACGGCGTTCAATAAAGGCGACGGTACCATAAACAGCCCGCCGGTGCGGTTGCACAGGCTGCTGCAGGCGGTGTTTATTTCCCGGTCTACGGCGGCTTTAAATTCGGCAAAGCTGCTGCAATGCGGCAAATCTCGGTGCAGGCAGCGGTCGATTACCGTGGGGAAGGAGAGGGCGCCAATGTTCGGCACATCCATTCCGCCGGGCACAATAAACTCCCAACAGGCGGCCGTGCAGTAATTGCGGGCGTCCTTTAGGGTGTAGCCCAGCTGCACCAGCCCCGGTATTACAACATCATCGTTAGAATATTGCGGAAAGCCCAGCCCGGCCTTGGTTAGCTCGCTGCCCTGCTCGTAAACCCTAAGCGGCGTGCTTTTGCTTACCCGCAGGTTAATTTTGGGGTCAATTATTTTCAGGCTGCCCGAGGCCTTTAGGCAAAGGGCCGAAAGCCGGTTAAACGCGTCACGGCCGTTTTCGTCTACGCCGCCCAGCACTAAGCTTTCCCGTCGTCCCCCTGCTGCACGCCGGGGTACAGGTCGTTATCTTTATTAAAGCTAAGAAAAAAATCCTCCAGCAGCGCCAGTGCTGTTTCTTCGGTGTACAGGCCGGCGTCAAGATCTTTTTTAAAATACGGGTACAGGTATTGGTCTAACCGGCCAACGGTAATGTGGTAGTTGCCCTCAAGCCACAAAGCAAAGTGCAAAATTCTAAAAAACTGCAACGCCTCGCGAAAGCTTTGGGGTGCATAGCGCGGTACCCGCTTTAGCACGGCGGCAAGGTCTTGCCGGCCTTGGGCTTCGGCCGCGGCACGGTAACGGTCGGTTAAATTCAGCACCGCGTCAATGGCCCTTTGGCCGGTGCTGCCGGCCTTTGCGCGGATTTTTAACAGCCCGGCGCTTAAAATTTGGCCGTAGTTTAAACAAAAATTGTTGCAGTAGCCGCTTTCGTGAACGGTGTGTTCCTTTTTAAGCGCGTCCCATTCGGCCTTGGTAAAAATATCCGGCAGCTGCCGATTGCCGGTAGAGCGCATAAAGCAAATTTGCTCGTTTTTTAAAAAAATGGGCTGCTGCGCCGCGCAAAGCTTTTCAAAGCGGTCAACCATGCGCTCCTCGGCCGGCAGCCCGGCCGCACAGTATTCCCGGGCCGAAACCAAAAGTTTGGCCGGCTGGCGCAGGCGGCGGTGTTCCCCGCTGCGAATAAAACGGTACAGTTCTTGATCCATGTACATAAAATCTCCCCTTTCAAGCTTATTGTAGCAGACAATACTTGACAATTATAGCAAAATAGTATAATATTGTAGACAATAATTAACTTAGTTTGCCTTAGGGGCGTCAAGGCCGCCGGGGGCTGCTATGTTGTATTTGTTTGGTTGCCGAGGGGGCCCAAGTTATAGTTGCTTAGCTGCAGGCACCCGGCTGGTTGCGCTTGTTTGGTCGCGGGGGTGCTCGGCGAACCCGGTTTGGCTGCTGGGTTTTTGCAATGTACCAGTTTGGCCGTTGCTGAGTTTGCCCGGTGCGTTTTTTGCTGCGGGGTTGTTACAATGTTTAGTTTGGCGGCCCGGGGGCTTTGGGTACTTTCTTGGCTGCTGCGGGGTTTGCCCGGTGTGTTGCTGCCGCCGCAGGGTGTTGGTTGTATTTTTTGGCGCCCTGGGGCGGCAGATTTTTAGGGCTTACCCGCACCGACTGTTTTGGCGGTTAACACTAAAACCGCTGCGGCCTGCTAAGTGGATTAATTTTGCGGCGGGGGGTTGACCTTGCCAAAAGGGAACAAAAGGGGGAATAGAATGCTTTACCAAAAACACAATTCGATTGGCAGCTACTACCTGCAAACCGTTGTTTACAACCGGTTTAGCTTTACGCTGCACGCACACCGTTTTCCCGAACTTATTTTTGTTTTAAGCGGTGCGGTAGAAATTTGCTGCGGCAGCCGGGTAGAAACCGCCAAAGCCGGGCAGTTTGCCTTGGTGCTGGGCAATTTGCCGCACGCCTACCGCACCCCTAAAAGCTCAAAGGTTTGGGTTACGGTTTTTTCGAAAGACTGGGTGCCCGATTTTAAGCGGGACGAGGCCGAAACCAGCGAGCAGACGGTATTTAACTGCGACCCGGCAACGCAGGCGTTTTTGGTGCAGCGGCTGGTAAACCAAACCGAGCACCACCCGTTAGAGCTGCGCGCCTGCCTTTACGCCGCCCTGGCCAATTACGAAAAATCGGTTTGCTGGCAGCCAATTTCGGCCGCCGGGCAGGATCTGCAGCACCGCATACTGCTTTATATTAGCGAAAATTACAAAGACCCCATTACCTGCGCTGGTATGGCGGCCTATTTAGGGTACGAGCCGCATTACCTTTCCCGCCGGTTTAATAAGCTGTTTGGTAGCGGCTTTTGCGAATTTTTAAGCCGCTACCGGGTAGACGCCGCCCGCGAGCTGTTGGGCAACCGGGCCTTTTCGGTTACGCAGGTGGCGTTCGAATGTGGCTTTCAAAGCGTGCGCAGCTTTAACCGGGCGTTTAAGGGGCTAACCGGCGTTTCCCCAAACCGTTACCGGGAGCAGGCGCGGCAAACCGGTGCACCCGCCCCCATTCACAGCGCCCCGCCGGTAGAATAGACGGTAGAATAATTTTTGGCGGTTTGCCGGCAGCTTTGCCCGTTTTTAAGGGCGGCAGCCGGCTTTTTTAACCGGCAGCCGACCCTTGGCGCGCCGGCCGGCGAAGGGGCCGAAAAAACTGTTAACAAACGGTAAAAATTAGAAAAATTATTTTGCGAAACACTTGCATAAAGCCGCGCAATACATTATAATAAAGTGGGTATAAATATTTCTAATATCAATTCCCGCAAATTTGTTGGCGTTATTGGGGGTGACACCGTGGATGACAAAAAGCTGGAGGCTTTAATGACCATTGTGCGCACCGGCAGCTTTTGCCGCGCGGCGGAGGAAATGGGCTGTACGCAATCGGGCCTGACGCAAATGGTAAACGGGCTGGAAAAGGAGCTGGGCTGCCGTTTGTTAGACCGAAACTACCGCGGCGTTACCGTTTCTAAGGACGGACGGGATCTGTTGCCGCTGATTGAGCAAACGGTGAGGGCTTGCCACGCCCTAAAAAGCCGGGCGCGGGCGCTAAACCGGCAAACCGATTCGATTCGCATTGGTACCTTTTCCAGCTTGGCGGGCAATTTGCTGCCGCCGGTTTTAAAAAAGTTTCGGCAGGACCACCCGGGCGTTACCGTTTCGATTCGCGTGGGGGGCGCCGAGGTGCCGGATTGGCTGGACAAAGGCGAAATTGATTTGGCCCTGCTGGACGATTCCCGCAAGCACGGCTTTCGGTTTACCCCCATTTGGGAGGACCGGTTTATGGCGGTGGTGCCGGCCGGGTTTCCCGTGCCGGAAAACGGGACCATTGCATTAAAGGAGCTGCTGCAACACCCGTTTATTATGATTCAGTTAAACGAGCTGAAATCGCAAATTGAGCGGCTGCCGGGGCTGGATTTAAACGAGGGGATCCACCTGAACAGCGCAGATGATACGGTGCTGATCTCTATGGTGGCGCAGGGGCTTGGCGTTACGGTTATGACCGAGCTTTGTCTGCGCGGTAAGGAGCAGTCAGGCGTTTGCATTTACCCCATTACGCCGGAGCTGCGGCGCATTGTTGGGGTTGCCGCGCCAAAGCAGACCACCCCCAACGTTTTAGAATTAATTGAGTACATTAAAACCTACGGCAAGGCGTAGGCCAAAACAAAAAAGGGAGGTGCAAATTTGCAGCGTTTTAATTGGCAGCGTTTTAAGGCCCGGCATTTTAATACTCGGTATTTTAATGCTTGGTATTTTAATGCTTGGTATTTAAAAAAAATAACGGCTTTTGTTTTAAGCGTTGCGGCGGCGGTTTTGCTGGCAGGCTGCTCCCCCAAAACCGGCAACGGCAGCCTGCTTGCTCCGCCCGGCGTTAGCGGAGATATGCAGCTGGTTGAAAAAACGCTAAAAGAGTATGTTAAGGGCAGCTACACCCTAAAATACCCTACGGCGGGGGAATACCGCTCGGCCTACATTTTGGCCGATTTGTTTGAAAACGGCAAAAAAGAGTTTGCCCTGGCGCTTTATAGCGTTACCGGGGCCGATAATATTAGCGCCATGCACCTGAATTTAATGAAAAAGGTAGATGAAAGCTGGGTAACCTACAGCGATGTGCAAATTGCGGCCGTTGGGGTTGAAAAGGTTGATTTTTGCGACCTGGACGGCGACGGCACGCGGGAAATTGTTGTGGGCTGGAACATTTACTCAAACATTGAAAAAAAGGCCGTTGTTTACAGCCTAAGCGGCGAATCGCTAAGCGCCCACACACAGGAGCCGTACACCGAATTTTTGTGCGGAAAGCTGCGCCAAAACGGCGGAAATGACCTTTTTATTTTAAGCCACAATGCCGATAAAAAAGAGGCGGTTGCAAAGGTGCTTTCGTACGAGAATAACGCGTTTCGCACGGTTAGCAGCTGCGCGTTAAACGGGGCGGCAACGGCGTTTTCGGCGCCGCAGCTTTCCCGCCTTACGGGCGGCACGCCGGCCGTTTTTGTAGATTCTACCCTAACCAATGGCATGCAGACCGAGGTGCTGTTTTTTAAAAACAACCAGCTTACCAACCCGCTGCTGCAGCAGGCAAACGGCGGGCAGCTGGCAACCTTTCGCTCCTCCTCGGCGGTGTGCTGCGATATGAACGAGGACGGCTTTTTAGATATCCCCGTAAGGCGGCAGCCGAGCCGCAAGGCGGTGCCCTCTAGCGCGGGGGTACCCCAAATTAATTTAACCGATTGGAGCAGCTACGACGGCGAGCAGCTGGTGGTAACGCTGGTTGCCGCCATGAACTACACTGACGGCTATTACTTTACCCTGCCCAAAAGGTGGGAGGGCAAAATTACCGTGCAGCGGGAGCCGGAGAGCCGCAGCTGCGCCGTGCTGCTGCAAAGCGGCGAGCAGCAGACCCCCACCGAGCTGGTGCGCATACGCGCCGTGGCCGAAACCGAGTGGAGCAAGGCCGACGCCGACAGCGACGCTTACTTTGAGCTTGCCCGCAAAAACAGCACGGTTTTTATTGCCATGCAGGGGGTCTACAGCGGGGAGGAGGCTGTAAGCCAAACCGAAATGAAAAGCATTTTTCACTTAATACAGTAGCGTTAAAGCAGTGCTGTCAGCGCCGTAACGCGGCAAGGTTTTTCGGTCCCAAAGGCCGTTTGGGGCTTTGGGCCAATTGGCGCTTTTCGGGTGCTTTTAGCCCGGTAATGAAGGGCCGTTTGTTTTGCCGGGGCTTTACGGGTGGTTGTTTGGCCGGCTTTAACCAAGCTGCTTTTGGCCGGCGGGGGCTTTACCGGGCGGGGTTGCGGCCGCTTTGGCTGCTTGCCTTAAAACGGCGGGCTTGCCTTTGGCGCGAAGCCGGCGGGGTTTAACCGCATTGCTTTTAGGTACCTTTGGCGGCTTTGGCAGGCTTTGGTTTAGCCGGGCAGCCCAAATCAAAAACGAATTTAACAGCCACAAGGCGCAAAAAGGCGGAAAGGAAGCTGTGAATGAAAAAGATTTTAGTAGTAGAGGACGAGGTAGCCATTCGCGAATTTGAGGTTATTAACCTAAAGCGGGTGGGGTACGACACGGTAGAGGCCGGCAACGGCGAGGACGCGCTGCGCCTTTACGAGGAGCAAAAGGATTTTGACATTGCGCTGCTGGATATTTCCATGCCGGGAATGGACGGGCTGACCCTGTGCCGGGAGCTGCGCAGCCGCTCCCCCTCGTTAGGGATTATTATGCTGACCGCCCGCACGCAGGAGATTGACAAGGTAAGCGGCTTAATGCTGGGCGCCGACGACTACATTACCAAGCCCTTTAGCCCGTCGGAGCTTTTGGCGCGGGTAGATTCTTTATACCGTCGGGTAGATGTTGGCCGCACCGCGGGGGAGAAAAAGGCCGCCGGCGACGAAATTGCGCTGGGCGAATTTAGGCTGAACACCCGCCGCCGAACCCTTTCTAAAAACGGTAAAAACATTGAGCTGACGCAGGTGGAGTTCCAAATTATTGAATACTTTTTTACCAACCCGGATACGGCGCTGGACCGTATTGACATTTTAAACCGCGTTTGGGGCGAGGCCTTTTACGGCGAGGAAAAAATTGTAGATGTGAACATTCGTCGGCTGCGTATTAAAATTGAGGACGACCCCTCAAACCCCAAGCACCTGCTAACGGTTTGGGGCATGGGGTATAAATGGAGCACCGGAAATTGAAGCCTTTAAAGATTTTTGTAAAAGGGGAAAACGCCATGACCAAGCTGCGGCTGGACGGGATTGTTCGCCACTGGCTGATCAACATTCTTTCGGTTGTTATTATTGTAGTAGCCGTGGTAGAGGTGTTTTTGGGCATTTTTATTCGCACTTATTATTACAACTCGGCCCGCAGCAAGGCCAACGAGCTTTGCCAGGGCTTTTCGCTGCTGGCAACCGCCTCGCAGGAGGATTTTCGCACGGCGGCCCGCCAGTTTGTAGAAAATTTTGAGGCCAAAGACCAAATGGAGGTTCAGGTAATTAACAGCAGCGGCATGGTGCTGTACACCTCTAACGGGTTTGAGCCCTCGCAAGACCCCATGCCCGATTACACGGCCGCCCTAACGGCCAAAACGCACACGGCCTGGGCAACCTCCCGCACGCAGCTGGGGGAATCGGTTATGGCCCAAACAACCGTTTTGGGCGATTACGGCAACGGCTCCAACGGGGCGGTGCGCTGGGTTATATCGCTTAGCCGGGTAAATAAAAACATTGTAACCTTAATTGTAATTTGCGTGCTAATTGGCCTTGGCATTATTTTGTTTACGGCCATTTCGGGGCTTTATTTTGTGCAGTCTATTGTGCGGCCGGTGCAAAAGGTAAGCGACGCGGCCCGCAAAATTGCTATGGGTGATTTTAACGCCCGCATAGAGGGCGGGGATAAAGACGAGATTGGCGAGCTGTGCGATACCATTAACTACATGGCCAGCGAGCTGAGCCAGTCGGAAACCTTAAAAAATAACTTTATATCCTCGGTCTCGCACGAGCTGCGCACCCCGCTTACCGCCATTAAGGGCTGGGGCGAAACAGCCAAAATGGCCGTTGGGAGCGACGATGAGCTGGTAAAAAAAGGGCTGGAGGTTGTGCTGAAGGAGTCGGAGCGGCTAACCGGTTTGGTAGAGGACCTTTTAGATTTTTCGCGAATGCAGTCGGGCCGGCTTTCGGTGCGAAAAGCGCAAATTCAGCTGCCGCCCGTTGTGCAGGAGGCCGCCGCCATGTACACCGAGGTGGCCCGCAAAAGCGGCCTGGAATTTACCGTGCTTTGCCCGGCGGAGCTGCCGCCCATTATGGGCGACGCCGGCCGATTAAAGCAGGTGTTTATTAATATTATTGACAACGCCATTAAATATTCCACCGCCGGCGGCCACGTGCTGGTAGAGGTGCACGAGGAGGAGGGCTGCCTTTATGTTAAGGTCTCCGACACCGGGGTGGGAATTCCGGAGCAGGATATTGACCGCGTAAAGGAAAAGTTTTTTAAATCGAACACTACGGTGCGCGGCTCGGGCATTGGGCTGGCCGTGGCCGATGAAATTATTAAGCAGCATAACGGACTGCTGTTTTTAGAGAGTAAAGAGAATGTTGGCACCACCGTAACCGTGGTTTTGCCGGAATATTCGCCCGAGGAAAAACCAACCGAGCAAGCATAACGGAAAGGAAAACGGTAAATGAAAAAAACAACCATTGGCGGCCAGGCGTTAATTGAGGGCATTATGATGAAAGGGCCGGATAAAACTGTGCTGGCGGTGCGGTACACCGACGGCACCATTCGGTCGGAGCCCGTTTTGGAAAACGGCTGGGCCAAAAAGTACAAAATTTTGCGCCTGCCGGTACTACGCGGGGTGGTGGGGTTTATAAACTCTATGATCACCGGGTATAAATCGCTCATGCGCTCGGCCGACCTTTCCGGCATGACCGAGTTAGAGGAGCAGCAGGAGGCCGAAAAAAAGGCTAAAAAGGCTGCTAAAAAGGCCGGCACACCGGCCAACGAACCGGCTGTGGGCACCGAGCCGGACGCCAAAGCCGAGTTTGGGGCGGGCACCGAACAGGGCGCAAGCCCCGCGCCGGCTGCAGCGCTTAAAATAAACCCCGAGCAGGCCCAAAGCGTTGAACCGGCCGCCGAGCCGGAACCGGTTACAGGCCCGCAACAGGCCAACTTGGCGCAGGCCGGGCCGGAGCCGGCAAGCTTTGAACCCAAAAGCCCGGAGCAAGCCCACTTGGAGCAAGCCGAGCTGGAACACTCCGAATTGGAGCAACCGGGTTTGGAGCAAAGCTTAGAACAAACACACCCACAGCAGCCGGCCGCAGCACCGGCAGCCGACCCCAAAACAACGGGGGGCACAACGGCTAAATTGGCCGCCGAACCAAAGCAAAAAGAAAAGGTTTCTAACGCGGCTATGACCGGGGTAATGGTTGTGGGCTGCGTGCTGGGCGTGGCGCTGGCGCTGTTTTTGTTTATGTGGCTGCCCGCGCGGGTGTTCGACCTAATTAAAACCCTTTCCGGCGGGGCGGTTTCGGGCTGGTTAAAGCCGTTGGTAGAGGGACTTTTAAAAATTGCTATTTTTATTTTGTATTTAGTTTTGGTTTCTAAAACCAAAGATATTAAACGCGTGTTTCAGTACCACGGGGCCGAGCATAAAACCATTTTTTGTTACGAGAGCGGCGCCGAGCTTACGGTAGAAAACTGCCGCCGGCAAACCCGGTTTCACCCGCGCTGCGGCACCTCGTTTATGGTGCTAATGCTGTTTGTTGGTATTGCGCTGGGGTATGTGGTGCTGGCGCTGTTCCCCGCGGTTGCCAATTACCGGCTGCTGTGGGTGCTGTTAAAAATTTTAATTGTGCCGCTGGTGTGCGGCCTTGGCTACGAGCTTATAAAGCTTTGCGGCCGGTACGATAATTTTTTAACCAAGATTATTGCAACACCGGGGCTTTGGGTGCAGCGCATTACTACCAAAGAGCCGGATGACAGTATGTTAGAGGTTGCCATTTGCGCGCTAAAGCAGGTTATTCCGGACGACCCGGAAAAGGACCGTTGGTAAGCGTAACGGCAGCAGCGGCGCTAAAAAGCACCGAGGCTGCCCTAACCGCCGTTACGCCCGACGCCGCGTTTGAGGCCGCTGAGCTGGTTTGCAGCGTGCTGGGGGTTACTAAAACCCGGCTTTACCTAAACCGGCAGGCCGCCCTTACCGCCGGGCAGCAGCGTAGGCTGCAAAGCCTGGTGCGCCGGCGGCAGCAGGGCCAGCCGCTGCAATACCTTTTGGGGCGGTGGTCGTTTTACAATGTAGAGCTGCTGGTGGGGCCGGGGGTGTTAATTCCGCGGGCCGATACCGAAATTTTGGTGCAGCAGCTGCTGCAAAAGGCGGCCGGGCAAAAAGCCCCCGTAATTGCCGATTATTGTTCCGGCAGCGGCGCCGTTGCCATTGCGGCGGCCAAAAACCTGCCGGGGGCTAAGGTTTTTGCGGTAGAAAAAAGCAAGCGGGCCTACGCCTACCTTTGCAAAAACATTTTATTAAACGGCGTGCAGGTGCAGCCGGTGCTGCAAAACGCGTTTTTGTGGCAGCCGCCGCAGGGCGCCGCCCCTACCGTTATTGCCTGCAACCCACCGTATATTCCTAAAAAAGATTTAAAAACCCTTGCGCCGGAGGTGCAGCGGGAGCCGGCCATGGCGCTAAACGGCGGGGCCGACGGCCTTTACTTTTACCGCCGGCTGGTGCAAACCGCAAAACGCGTTTTAGCCCCGGGCGGCTGGCTGCTGTTTGAGGTTGGCATTTACCAGTCTAAGCCCGTTTGCGCGCTTTTGCAGGCGGCGGGCTACCGCAATTTGCTGGTGCAAAAGGATCTAAACGGCATTGAGCGGGTGGTTGGCGGGCAGCTGCCGGGTTAACCGTGGAACCCGCGTAGGAACGCCAATTTTAAAGCAAATTTAAGTGCAAGCCTTGTAAAAAGCCTTGGGAATCCGTTAGGATCACCTGCGTTCCTGCCGCCCGGCCCGTAAATTGGCGCTCTGCAAAAAAACCGGGCAAAGCCGCCGTTTTGCAGGGCGGCGAAAAATACAGATTTGGCGCGCGCTACGGTTCAACGCACCGTGAAAACACAGTTTAATTAAACGGTTTAATTAAATTTAATATATAATAAAATAATAAGCAAGATTTTAGTTTAGAAGGGATGTTACAAGCATGGCAGCAACGAAGGAGAAAAAATTTGTAGGTAAGGTTGGCGCGAATGCCGACGAAAAGGCCAAGGCGCTTTCCACCGCGATTGAGCAGCTGGAAAAAAAGTACGGCAGCGGCACGGTCATGCGGCTGGGGGAGAATGTTTCTATGAATGTAGAGCACATTTCTACCGGGTCGCTTTCGTTAGATCTGGCGCTGGGAATTGGGGGCCTGCCGCGCGGCCGTATTACCGAAATTTACGGGCCGGAATCCTCCGGTAAAACCACCATTGCGCTGCACGCCGTTGCCGAAATGCAAAAAAAGGGCGGCAAGGCTGCGTTTATTGATGTAGAGCACGCCTTAGACCCGGTTTACGCCGAAAGCTTAGGGGTAGATATTGACCAGCTGCTGGTTTCCCAGCCCGATACCGGCGAGCAGGCCATGGAAATTACCGAGGCGCTGGTTATGTCCGGCGCAATTGATATTGTAGTAGTAGACTCGGTTGCCGCGTTGGTGCCAAAGGCCGAAATTGAGGGCGATATGGGCGACAGCCATGTAGGCCTGCAGGCCCGGCTGATGTCGCAGTCGCTGCGTAAGCTTACCGGCACCATTTCTAAATACAACTGCATTGCCATTTTTATTAACCAGCTGCGCGATAAAATTGGCGTAATGTACGGCAGCAGCGAAACCACCACCGGCGGCCGCGCCTTAAAGTTTTTTGCCAGCGTGCGTATTGATATTCGCAAGGTAGAAACCCTAAAAAGCGGCACCGAGATGATCGGCTCGCACACCCGGGCCAAGGTGGTTAAAAACAAGGTG
>URRK01000003.1 GCA_900550315.1 uncultured Oscillospiraceae bacterium
TGGTGCTTGTTTCCACATAGATTCCGTCGAATTTTTTCAGTGTTTTCACAAGACCCTTTCGTTTCGTCAAAAACTGCGAAAGCCATCCGCCGATTACAACATAATGCAATTTTCTGCCTTTGAAAAAGTGTCGAAAAAAAGATAGCAAAGGTGCGTATATTCTCAATCCGTTTTGCGCCGGAAAAATCAGGATATTTCTACTGTTTTTCAGTGCATAAATTGTTTGAAACGGTGCTTTTATAAGCGTTTTCCATCCACCGTGTGTGTCAATTTTTAAAACCTGTTCCCATCCAAGCCTTTTTTGCAATTCTTCGGTGATAACTTTTGTTTTTACAGTTTGCCCGTTCAGAAGGTTTTCTCTCGCTCCGAAGTGCCCAAGCACGCTTACTTTTACCGACACAAGGTCACCCCTTTACATATCGTAATTTTTTCCAGACACCCCAAAATAGATTTCTAATCGTTAGAACAGCAGACGTTACGACGTCTCTTTTTTCTGCCTCACGATATAGCTTGTAGTGCCATTTGATTAGTTTTGTGTATCCGTGATTGCTGATTGAACCGCTCCGTTTTCTATACTTTGCGAGCACTTCATCCAAAAGATAGCAATCCACTTTTTTACACACTTTTAGCCACAAAGCATAGTCGTTGTTCTTTTTGATGTCCTCTATCTGAATAAGTCCAACAAGTTTCGCATCATACATTACCGTTAGGCATCCCATCCAACAATAATTGTACATTCCGTGTTGGGTGATTTTTTCCGGACCTGTAACACTTCGCCCGTTTACTTTGGAATTTTCATCTATTTCAGTGTAGTTTGTATAGGAAAAGTGGTAGTCGTTTTTCTCCATAAACGCAATCTGTTTTTCAAGCTTTTCAGGCAGCCACAAATCATCGCTGTCAAGAAACGCGATCCACTTACCTTTGGCTTCTCGTAAAGCACGATTTCTGGATACCGCCGCTCCACTATTTTTTTCGTTTTTTATGTATTTGATTCGGTTGTCTGACAAAAACGACTTAACCACCTCATCGGTGCTGTCTGTTGAACAGTCATCAACAATGATCAATTCCCAATTTGTATAAGTCTGTTTTAACACCGATTGTATCGTTTCAGAAATATATTGTGCCGTATTGTACGACGGCATAATGATTGACACTAATTCATCCACGCTTTTATCACCTTCTTTGCTTGAATGCATGAAAAATCAAATATGCAACAACTCTCTTGCTTCTTTTTGCTTTTCATCATATGTAGCTTGATCAACTTTTCCTTCCATCATAAGCCAATCACCGTAATCCATATCCGACACCGTTCCTTCGCGAACGGTGTCGTTTCTTTTGAGCACCTTACCTATTGTTTGAATAATAATTCTCAAATCGCCCAAAAAGGTAATGCCGCCGTCTACATATTGCAGGTCGTAGGCAAATTTTTGTTCCCAAGTAATGTTGTTGCGGCCGTTTACCTGCGCCAGCCCGGTTAAACCCGGGCGTACCTCGTGCCGGCGGCGCTGCTCGGGCGTCATAAAGGTCATATCCCGCACCAGCTGCGGCCGCGGCCCCACCACGGCAAGCTGGCCCCTTACAATATTAAGCAGGGAGGGCAGCTCATCTAACGACGAAGCGCGCAGCGCCTTACCAAAGCGACCCAGGCGAACCTCGTCGGGCAAAAGCTCGCCGTTTTGGTTGGTTTGGTTGCTCATGCTGCGAAATTTGCACAGCATAAAAATTTTGCCGTTTCGGCCCGGCCGCGGCTGCTTAAACAAAACCGGCGCCCCCAGCCGGCAGCGCACCAGCAGCGCCGTTACCAGCATAACAGGGCTTAAAGCAACCAGCGCCAGCAGGGCCAGCAAAACATCTAACGGGGTTTTTATGTATTTTTCGTAAATTGTTTTTTGGTGTGTTGTATTCATTTTTAATTACTCAAAACAGCGGCGAATCATCTCAATAATCACGCGCTGCTCCTCCGGCGTTAGTTTATTATCGCTCGGCAGGCACAGCCCGCGGCTAAAAATATCGGCCCCGCAATCGGCAACGCTGCCGGCTATGTAGGCGTTTGTTTTGGCGCGGCCCGAGCCGGTTTTGGTAATAAACTCGTGCATACGGTACATGGGCTGCAGGTGCATGGGTTTCCAAATGGGGCGGCCCTCGGCGTTAAAGCTTGCAAGGGTTTCTAAAATCTCGGTAGGGCAGGTTTTGCCCGGCTCTTTTACATAAAGCGCGTCTAAATCGCCCCGCACCTGCCGGCACATGGCGCCTTTTTCAATAATTAAGGCCGAAAGCCAGTAGTTGGGTTCGTCGCCCGGCAGCACGGGGTTTAGCTGCACCGGCAGACCCTTTAGCCCTTGGCGGTAGCGCTCGTAAACAGCCTTTTTTTGCGCAATGTGCGTTTTTAGGTACGGGTATTGCCCCCGCACCACCCCGGCAATAACATTGCTCATGCGGTAGTTGTAGCCAACCTCCTCGTGCTGGTACCAGGGCGCGGCCTCCCTTGCCTGGGTAGACCATTTGCGGGCCTGGTTGGCGTCCTGCAAACAATTGGTTAACAGGCAGCCGCCCGAGGAGCCGGTAATAATTTTATTGCCGTTGTAGCTAACGGCGGCGTAATCGCCAAACGAGCCGCAGGGCTTACCGTTGTACACGGCGCCCAGGGCTTCGGCGGCATCCTCTATTAACAAGGCCCCGTGCTTTTGGCAAACCGCCTTAATTTTTTGCACATTGCCCGAAAAGCCGTACAGCTCGGCGTAAACAACCAGCTTTACCTCGGGGTACAGCTCAAAGGCCTTTTCCAGCGCGGCGGGGTCCATGCTCCAGCTGTTTTTACAGGTATCAATAAACACGGGGATTCCGCCCTCGTAAACCACCGGGTTTAAGGTGGCGGCAAAGGTAATATCGGTACAAAAAACGCGCTTGCCGGCCAGCGCGCCGGTGCCGGCGGCAGGCCGGCCGTACAGCCGCTCGCCCGCCAGCTTTACGCAAAGGTGCAGCGCCGCCGTTCCGCAGGAAAGGGCCACTGCGTACTTACAGCCGCTTTGCTCGGCCGCCAAACGCTCTACCTCGTTAATATTTTCCCCAACCGTAGACATCCAGTTGGTTTGGTAGGCCTTGGTAATATATTGCAGCTCCTCCCCGTGCATGGTAGGGGAAGAAAGCCACACTTTTTTTTGGAACTTTTTAAAATTCAAGAATTTTTCCTCCAAATTCACTTAAGCCTTGCATACACTCTATTGCTACAGGCAATTTCCGTCCTGTTTTCTGTGAATAGGCTGTTGCTCTGCCTTTCGGTTTTTGCACCGCTATTCCACACCATGCCAATATCGTTTAAAGCTTTTATTTGCTCCGGGGTGATTTTAACCCTGGACTTTAGCCCGTTATACGCCCGGCGGTATTCGCTTAGCCACGACCCCAGCCCGTAGCCGTCCCGGCACTTGTAGCTTTGCCGCACCTCTAAATTTCCGCGTTCGGCAAAATAGGCCTTGGCGTAACGGTAACCCCGCTGCCAGCGGTTTTCCGGCGCCCATTCAAACTCAATGGCGTTTAGTTGCTTAATTTGTTTTGGGGTTAGTTCCCCAAGTTTATATTTCCGCCTTTGCACGGTGATCCACGCACTTAAAACATGCCCCGAACTGCCAATATAATCGGCCGGAACACGGTAATGCCCGTTCGTCTTAAAAAAGTCGGCTGCGTCGCGGTACAAAGTCTCCCAGTTTTGTTCGGTTTTGGAGCCGCATTGCTCCAAAGGCAGCCGCTGTAAAAGCTTAGCCTGCTCGGCAGTCAGCCGCCCGGCCTGCAGCTGCTTTTTTTGCACCGCGAGCCACTTACCCAACCAAACGCCGTTTATAACCGCCTTTTGCGAAATGCAAACCGTGCCGTTTTTTTGGTAATAATCTTGCAGCAGCCGGTAATTTTGCAGCCATTTTGATTGCCGGCTCCAGGTTATTCCGATTTTTTCAAGCCGCTCTTTTCTTTCGGGCTTTAAGGTGCCGGAGTAATAATATTTTTTTTGGTTTTGCACCCATTGGCCCAGGGTAAAGCCGGTTAGCGTTCGGTAGCCGGACGGAACAGCTAAATTGCCATTTTGTTGGTAGTAAAGCGTCGCCTCGTTAAACGCTTCCTGCCATTTGCGGTCGGCATTGGTATCCCAGTTCATGCCAATGGCGTTCAGGCGCTCAATTTGCTTTGCGGTTGGCGGCGTACCCTTTTGGGTAGCCCCGCTGTTTAAACTGCGTAACCGGCTGATCCAAGCTCCAAGGCGAACCCCGGAGGGAGAAATGTAATTTGACGGAACCAGCAAATTGCCGTGCTCCCGGTAATACCGCACTGCCTGCGCATAATTGTTTTCCCAATATAAATCAAGCACGGACCATACCATGCCAATAGATTCCAGCTGCTCTTTTCGTTGCGGCGTTAAATACTTGGGGTGCGCTCCGCAGCTTTCCCACGCTCTAAGGCTTGCCAGCCACGCCCCCAGCCGAAGCCCGTTTTCGGTAGTGTAGCGGCCGGGCACATTCAGGTCGCCGTGCGCCGCATAATAATCCTTTGCCGCCTGAAAATTCAGCTCCCAGGTAAAGTCGGTGTACAGCTCCCAGCGCATGCCAATGCTGTTTAACTTTTTAATTTGATTGGCCGAAAGGCGCCCGACCTGCTGCCCTTTATAAATACTGCGCTGATTATTGATCCAGCTGCCCAAAGAATAGCCCTCGGCCGTTTTGTATCTTGCCGGAACCTCTAAGTTCCCGTTTTCTTTGTAATACTGCTCGGCGCAAGTATACATGGTGTTCCAGGAGGCGGTTAGCACATTTTCTAACTTTTCAAACAGCTCCCGGCAATTTTTAACCTCGTCAATAACCTTAAAATGCTCGTTTACAATTTGGCCTGATTCCCCAAGGGAACGGTAATAGGCCGTTGCAATTTGCATTTCCTCCTCTATGGCGCCAATACTGTATAAATTCTCAATATTCAGTACCACATCAAAAATAACGGCATTGTTTTTTTGCCCGGTTGCCAGCGCCCGGCCAATTTGCTGCTTGTAAACAATGGGCGAAACCGTTGGCCGCAATAAAATAACCCCGCTAATGTCGTCAACATGAATTCCCTCGTTCAGCATATCAATGCAGTACAAAAGTTTTAAATGCCTGCTGTCATCCTTTTTAAAAGCCGCAAAAGCTTTGCTTGTTTCCGGGTCGTTGGCGTAGGCTGTATACACTTTTGGGCTACGGTCAATTTTAGAAAACCACCCGGCCGAAAGCTTAATCATTTCGCGCATATGCTCAATGTTTGCACAAAAAACAATGTACTTTCCTGCGCGGTCGGTAATATGTTTATTAAAAATATCCTCCAGCCCGTCGGCCTTTTCAAGCGCGCGGCGCAGGGCTTCTAAATAAGGCCCCGCTTTGTCCTGCACGGCACGGTTTTTAACCCCGGCAATTCTTTTTTGATATTTTTCCAGCTCTTTTTGGTACGAAAAAACAGAAAGCACATACTTCGGCGGATTTAAAATTCCCCTTACAATGGCTTCTCCCAAACTGATTTCGGACGCAATGTTCCCGTCAAACAATTCGTCGGCCATGTTTCTTTGACTATCAAGATACCGGATTGCCGTTGCAGATAACCCGAGAATAGGCGTTTTGGAATAAAGCTGCAAAAGCTTATTTACACCGGCCCCCCATTGCTCGGCACCGCAACGGTGAAATTCATCAAGAATAATATAGTCCGGCTGAATGGCCGAAAGCTCGGCAGTAGAAAGATTCATCAGCTTGGCATAGGTGTAAAAGCTGAGGTTATTGGGCGTGTAGCCACCCGTAGTTTTTTTCAGGTTTTCCAACTGAGTTTTAAAAATATAATCGGACGGAGAAAGCCAGAAGATTTTTTTGCTCGGGTGATCTTCACACAGTTTAAACCCAATAAAAGATTTACCCGTGCCGGTAGGGTGAATCACCGCAGCCTTGCCCTTACTTTTTAACATAAAAACGGCTGAGTGATACGCAGCTTGATTGTGCTTAAACAATTCAATATGCATATTCTCAGCCCCTTTTTGTAATGAAGTATCTTAATTTATTACCGCAACAACGCACAAAAATACTCAGTCAATCAATTTTTATGTACAAATATTATAATATAATTATGCGGTTTAGTCAATACAACCGCATATTTTTTTGGAATTTGCAGCGCAGCATTTGGTTTTTAAGACGGCCAAAACAGCTCCGCCGTTTATTCGCAGTCAAAAGTTTAGTCAAAAAGAAACGGAGAGAACACTATGTCAAGAAAAGGCGAAAATATTTTTAAAAGAAAGGACGGGCGATGGGAAGCGCGGTATATTCACCACTATGAAAACGGCGTTGCCAAATACAGGTACCTTTACGCCGAATCTTACACCGCCGTTAAGAAAAAACGGCTTGCAGAACAAAGTAAAAATATAAATTTTTGCAACAAGCTTACCGGTAAAAGTCTTAGTTTTAAGGAGCTGGCAGATGAATGGCTTGAAAGTATAAAATGCAGGGTAAAGGAATCAACCTACACCAGGTATTACCGCATTGTTCGAGATTATTTGGAGCCGAATTTACCGTTACGTTCGCTGTCTGTGCTGCCAACTTCAGAAGTTCATGCGATATTTAACCGTTTTTTAAAAAGCGGCGGAAAAAGGCAAAAGGGACTGGCTCCCAAAACGGTTTCGGATATTTTTGGCGTATTTAGGCAAATTGTTAAATACGGAAACGAAAATAAAGCACTGCAATTAAATTTAATGTCGTTTAAATATCCGGCCCACAGCAAAAAGCCCGTTACGGTGTTAGAATCCGAAAAGCTTTCAGCCCTTGAAAAAATTCTTATGAAATTTGAGGACCCCATGTGTTTAGGTCTGCTTATTACCCTTTTCAGCGGTATTCGAATCGGCGAGTTATGCGGTTTAAAATGGGGAGATATTAATTTTAAAAGCAAAACCTTTGCCGTTGAGCGAACCATAGAGCGAATTGCCGACCTTGACGGAGGCTCGGCAAAAAAAAACGAAGGTTATTATTAATACCCCTAAAACAGAAAATTCTTTTCGGGTTATTCCGTTACAAAGCTTTTTGGCGCAGGTTTTAAAAAAGTATAAAGCACCAAACAATTGTTATGTATTAACCGGTACAACAGCCCACACTGAACCGCACCAGTATTATGTGCGCTACAAAAATTTTTTAAAAAGAAATAAGCTTGGCAATTACACCTTTCACGCCCTGCGCCACACCTTTGCAACCCGGTGCGTGGAATCGGGATTTGACGCCAAAGCCCTTTCGGAAATATTGGGTCACGCCAATGTTAACACAACTCTTTCGGTTTACATACACCCTTCTATGCAGCAAAAAAAGGTTTTAATGGAAAAACTAATGCCAACAAGCATATCGTAGTCAAAACAATAGTCAACCAAAGCCGCAAGTCCGTTTTACAGCGGACTGCGGCTTTTTTGTAATAAATTAAGATACTTCATTACACACAAAATTAATGTTTCAGGCCCTCATAATCCGGCCGTACGGCCGGATTATGAGGGTCATAGTTTTTAGGCGTACAAGCTTAAAACCCGGTAAGTCGGCAGCGCTATTGACAAACGGTCGGTGCGCCGATATAATATGAATATAAGGAGCTGATGATTGTGACCTTACAGGACCTTTTGAATCAAAAGAATATCACCAAATATCATTTATCTAAAATCAGCGGTGTACCTAAAACCACTATTTTGGATATTTGTGCCGGTAACAGCAGCATTGAAAAATGCTCTGCCAAAACAATACAGCAAATAGCCTCGGCTTTAAACTGTACGATGGAGGAAATGATGCAATTAGACGCGCCTGAAAAGCTTGATGAACAAACAGGACGGCCGAAAAATAAAAAATATTTAGAATGCGGTTTGCCGCCGTATTTGCAAAAATCACTTGAAAACATGAAACGCTCCTGGAAAATTGAGGACAGCGGCAAGCGGGATCCGCATTGGGATATTTACTGGTGCGATTTAAATGCGGATATAAATTCCGCAGAGGTTGACCGTGTAATATCCTCAGAGCAGGCGTGGTATTTAAGAGAAAAATATTTAAGAATGGAAAGGGAATGATAGACTTATGATTGATTTCTCAAATTTTCCTATAAAAAACAAAACCTATACCGGGGCCAACGGCAGTAAAATATGTGTAGTTTACAAAGGCGAGGCCTATATGTTAAAATTTCCAATGCCGCCTACCCGAAACAAAAAAATGAGTTACGCCAACAGCTGTTTTTCTGAATATATTGGTTGCCACATTTTTGAAAGCATTGGTATTCCCACACAAAAAACGCTGCTTGGCACCTACACCAAAAATAAAAAAGAAAAAATTGTGGTTGCCTGCAAGGACTTTACCTCAACCGGCATTGTACTTCAGGATTTTGCCTCGTTAAAAAACACTATTATTGACTCGGAGCACAACGGGTACGGAACGGAACTTTCGGATATTATGAGCGCAATAGAGGAACAAACGGCCGTGAACCCTTACGAATTAAAAGATTGGTTTTGGAACATTTTTATTGTTGACGCCCTTATTGGAAATTGGGACAGACACAACGGGAACTGGGGATTTTTGTACAATACCGAAACCGATAAAATGGAAATTGCGCCGGTTTACGATTGCGGCAGTTGCCTGTTCCCCCAGGCAGACGACGCGATTATGCAAAGCACGCTGACCAACCCGGACGAATGTAATTTGCGCATATATCAAATACCGTTATCCGGCATAAAAATTAACGGTGCCAAAATTAATTACTATGATTTTATTTATTCTTTAGAAAATAAAGATTGCAACAAAGCGTTAAAACACATACTTCCAAAAATAGATTTGAGCAAAATCAATAAAATAATTGATGATACCCCTTATATAACCGAACTTCAAAAGCGTTTTTACAAAAAGGTTTTAAAAGAGCGGAAGGAAAAAATACTGGACATTTCATTTAAAAAGCTCTGCGCGCTTGAAAACACCAAAGGGTAACCCAAAACAGACTGTGATGCTTTTTTAGAGGCAGCACAGTCTGTTTTTTTAGAGAAGAAACAACTTTTTTGCAAAAAAATGTAAAAAAGTGTTGACATTTGGTAAATAAAGGTATAATATAAAACACAGCCAGTTCAGTATACAACTGAAAATAGCATACACAGAGCAGGGTTTAAAATAATTTAATCCACGCACTGCCCGCGGGGAGTATTGCATATAAAATAGGCTGAATTTCCGCAATATTTGTAATAAAAAGCTGATGTTAAAACGGAATGATCTTCCGTTTTAATTTTATTAATTTGCTTGCTTTTCATTATAACACGCGGCGTTTTTAAAATCAACCATTGTTTGGTCGTTTTAAAAAATAGCGTTAAATTCGCGTTACAGCCGGAAAAACCGGTTTATATACATCAAAATAAGACACCCTAAAAATTCAACACATCAGTTTACCGGCCGTAACAAAATGCTGCCAATGGGGAAAGCTCCCTTTGGCAGCACGGGTAGGCGCAGCGAAAAAAGGTAAGTTGCGTTACCTTTTTTGTAGGCTTGCTATATGTATAAGGCCGATTTTGCAAAAACATGATTTACACTGCGAATGTAAAAGCGAACAAACAGCGCAGAACGCTTGTGAAATGTAAAGTTTTGATCCTGCTTTTTGTTAAATAAAAAGGAAAAGGTTGAAAAACGCAAAATATTAATATTTTTTGAAAAAACTGTAAAAACACTCTTGACATTTGGAAAATAAAGGTATATCATAGAACTAATAATTTAGTTAACAGCCAATATTTACGGTTAGTTGTCTTAGTTTTTTATAAATTTTTTATTTTTTGCACTAATTAAAATCTAAAAAATCTATTGTAATTTTAGTGATTTGTTTTATTTTTAAGCTAAAATATCAATTTTTAAATAAAAATAGTGATTTTTTCGTTTTTGCTTTAGTTTTAGTTGTTGACTATAACTATTGATTTTTGGGCCGTTAGGAATACGGCCGGCTCTACAAGCCTTTCTGTTTTGTGTTACAGCCGAATTAATTTCGGTTCTTATACATTGAATTTTACACCCCTATTAAAATTCACGGAGATAACGCTATTTTTCGGCTGTAACAACTGCCGCTGTTGGACGGGAATTGAACCACCCGCCAACAGCAAATTCGGGCAAACAAAAAAGTTCTTTGCTTTTCTTTTTTGTTTGCCTGAACATTAGCAGCATTGCAAAAATACAGAGCAAAGAAAGGTGCCAAAATGCAAGAAAGGACTTTTAAGAAAAACAAAAAGCTGGCTAAGCCGGAAGAAAGCAATAGCTTAGAAAAGCCAAAAACACGCCGAAAAGTTCAACTTTCATTTCACTTAGACCAACGCCTGTGCGATGAAAAGGGCGTTCCAACAGAGAGCCAAAAAGAAATTGCCAAGGCCTCGCTATTCCTCTCCCAACAAGAGATGGACCACGCTTTAGATTTTATTAAGGAGCTGTTAGTTGGCAGCCCCGCGCAGGTGCCGAAATAAAACGCGGGCGCGCAACCTTTTTGCAAGGCTGCGGGAAATGCAAAAGAAAGCCAAGCCCGCCTATGTTACCGAGGCTGTAGTAGACCGGCAGCACTACGCCTATTGGATCTGCCCCAATTGCGAAGGCCCTTTTGAGCGGGAATACCAGGCGTACTGCCACAACTGCGGGCAGGCGTTAAAGTGGATGTCGCTGCGAAAGATTAAATACATTTACCTTGAAAAGAACAAAAAAGAATAATTTAAACTTCGCCGAAAGCTTTAAAAAAACAAGCTTTCGGTGTTCGTTTTTGGTGTTCTTTTTAAATTTTAAACACAGCCGGTACGGGGCTTGCCAACTTAGCCAAAAGGCTTTGGGCAAAAAAAGAACCACCGCACAAGGCGGTGGTGAAAAATTGGCGCGATTACCGGCCGTCGGTTCTTATACACTGATACGAGCGGGCAGCTGCCTGTGCCGGGCCAATTGCTCGGCCTTTACGGCAACAACCGTTGCTTTTTTCCATTCTTTCATTTCAGGGTCCTCCTTTTTACATATATTTTGCTAACGCGACCCCAAGGGCGCGAAAGTAAGCTGTATTTACACTATACAGCACCATGCGCCCGCTGTTCCTGGTTTTTACAATGCCGGATTTTATCATTAAAGATAAGTGGTAATATGCGTTGGTGCCGGTAAGGTTAAACTCCTGCTCAATTAGCTTAATGGGAGCCTCTTTTTCCTCTAATAAATAGTTTAAAATTTTAATGCGGTTCGGCTCCGAAATGGCGCTGCCAAACAGCTCAAAATCGGGCGATTCATTCTGTTTTGATAAATATTCAATCAGGTCTAAATAATCTGTCCCCAATAAGATATCTACACCGTTATTGCCGTGATCAACCCTAACACAATTTTTATTTTTTAAAACAAAAGAGACCGCAACTTTTTCAAAATATAAAATATCGGCCGATTGCTGTTGGCCTGCCTTTAAAGTTTTTGCAACCTTTTCCAAATTAAAGGTATTCTGCAAATGTTTTATTTCATTTTCCGCATCACTGTATTTTATGCCAAGCTCAACATTTTTCGCGGCCAAAGCGTAAACCAGCTTTTGCAGTACTACTTCAGGTTTAATAAAAAAAGAATACAACCCAACCTGAATGCCCGGTTTTAAGGCGGAACCCTGTAAAATACGGTCTATTTTGTTCAGGTTCGGCTCGCCGTTTTCAAAAGCTTGCTCCGCCCGGTCTTTAAAATAAAACTCTGCTAAGTTGCGGGCAACCTCATCAACATTCATCAGCATTTGCTGCAGGTTTTTAAAAGAATAATTACCTGCAAAGCAGTCTTTGATATAGGGGTCTATATAATATGTAGAAAAAAAACTTTTTTTACTTTCCGGAAACTCAAAAAAAATGCGAAAATCATCTTCAATGGGAGAAAATTCTTTTAGCAAATTATTGTAATAAACCGAATCGTTTGCCGGTTTAGCCGGATTGGTAAAGTGTTCTAAGCAATATTGCTTATTAAATCTTAACAAAAATAACGATAATAGGTCAAACAACATGCCGGGTTCTTTAGAAAAAGTTACATTCTCCATAACAAAATCCCCCAAAAAACATTTAGCCTAACACTGTTGCTGAATTTATCCATATTATAACATAAAAGTTTTGTAAAATCAACCACCATTTGGATATATTTGAAAAAATTTAACAATTTTATTGAAATTGGGAATTTTTGGGTGTATAATAAATTTGGTTTTGTTAAAATATTAGCGAAATTTGGTTTATAAAGTCAATATTTAAAGGAGCAAAAAATTGAATACCCTTTACATTAACCAACCGCTGCAAACAGGCTTTTCGGTTCAAACAAATTGCAACGAGCTGTTAAGCGCCTTAAAACTAAAGCACGGGAAATATGCCAAAGCAACGGGCACAGCCGCCTACACCGTAACCGTTACCAAAACCGCCAAGGGCTACAAGGTTGCCTGCAACGGGCAAGAGCAGCTTTCGGCAAGCCCTTTACGGGCGGTTGAGGAGGTTATGTACCATTTGCGGGATTACGATCCGGAGATTTTTGCCATTCACGGCGGTGCGGTACAATACCAAAACGGTGCGTACCTGTTTGTTGCCGGCACAACCGGCGGCAAAACAACCCTTACGGCTTACCTTACTACGGTAGGGTTTGCCTACATAACCGACGACTGCATTTTGCTGAACCGAAAAAACAATTTAGTTTACCCTTTTCAAACTCCGCTGCATTTGCGGCAGGGCGGGTACCAAGTGCTGCAGCAGGCAGCGCCAAAACCCATTAAAACCCAGGTTTTAAACGTCCCGGATTTTTGGCGAATAACCTACACGCCGAGCCTGTTGGCAACCGAGCCGGTGCCGCTGAAAAAAATTTATTTTATTGAGCGTACCGGGCAGGAAAACCGGGTGGTACCTATGTCAACTACCGAACGGATAACGGCGCTGTTAAAATCGCCTATTAAAAATTACCGGGTTGACGGCAATTATTTAAGGTATCTTACAAAATTGGCACAAACGCCCTGCGAACGGCTGCTGTACCACAACATGGCCTTTGTGGCCGAGGTAATTAAAAATGACGAATAATTTAGCCGCCCGACTGCTGCCGGCCGTTTTAAAGGCTAAAAGCAGCGCCGAGCTAACAGTAGTCGGCGTTAGCATGCAGCCAACGCTGCGGGCCGGGGATATTGTAACGCTGGCCGCCTGTGAGGCTTATTCCCCCGGGGATATTATTGTATTTTCTTATAAAAATGAGGGACTGTTGATTCACAGGTTGTTAAAGGCCGAGCCGAACCGCCTTTATTTAAAGGGGGATAACGCCTTTCGGTTAGAGGACATTGCCCCGGCCGAGGCCATTGGCAGGGTGATTTTAGTCAACAAACAGCCGCTGCTGCCTTGGCCGAATTGGAAAATTAATTTTTCTTACCAAATAAGCCGTTTGTTTTTTAAAGCCGGGTACCGGGCAGACGCCGTAAAAACAACCGGCCTTTACCGGCTGTATGAAGAAATTATTTTAAAGAAAGAGGATGTTAAAATGAACTACCGCAAAACCGAAAAAATGGATTTTATTGAGTCAGACGAGACTTCTTTGGCCGCGTTTGACCCTGAAAGCGGCACCACCTACTTTTTAGACGAAACCGGCATTGACATTTTAAAATGCTTAGAGCCACCCTGCGATTTAACCGAACTGTTAACGCGGCTGTGCAAAATTTACAACGCAACCCCGGAGCAAATTCGGCCGGATGTGGAGGAGTTTTTAGCCGATACGGTAGAAAAAGGAATTGTGGAAGCAGAATGAAAGTTAAAACCGTTTATGTAGAAATTACAAATATTTGCAATTTAAACTGCGCTACCTGCTACAACCGTTCCGGGTTGAACCGGTGCCGAAAAGAGCTAACCGCAGCGCAGTTAGAAAAAATATTGCAAACCTTTAAGGCACTTGGCCTGCAAACCTTTTTGTTTTCGGGCGGGGAGCCAACCCTGCACACCGAGTTTAACAAAATTTTAGCGTTTATTGACCGTTACCCCGAAATTACCTTTGGCTTTGTAACCAACGGCACTACGCAAAACAAGCAGCTGGCAAACTATTTAAATACTCGGCCAAACTGTAAAGTACAAATTAGCTTAGATGGCTCTAACGAGGAAGTGAACGCCAAAACCCGCGGCAAGGGCAACTTTGCCAAAACGGTTGCCTTTGCAAAAATGGTGCAAACTCCGGCTATTCGGCCACTGCTGAAAATGGTTGTTTCGCAAAATAATTTTAACAACATGGAAAGCTTTTGCAACTTAGCGCTTTCGCTTAATTTTACGCCGGAGCTGGCCGCTATTTACCGCAGCGGAAACGGTGAAACAGGTTGGGAAAACAAAGCCCTAACCCAACAGCAGCGCATGAAAATTTTAAAGCTTGCCGAAAAAATGAACCGCGAAAAAAATGCAAATATTTTTCTGCCGAGCTGCACGGTAACCTGCCCCTTTGTTGGAAATTTAAACGAGCTTTCACTTTGCATTAAGGTAGACGGCTCGGTTCAGCCCTGCCAGTCGCTTTACTTGCCGGATTACACCGTTGCCAACGCCCTGCATTTTAGCCGAACGGAATTTGAAACCGGGTTGAAGCGTATTGCGGGTTTAGCCAAAGCCCGCCGGCAAAAGGACTACGGCTGCCAAAAGTGCCTGTTTAAAGAAGCTTGTGGGCACGGCTGCATGGCGTCCGCCGTTGATTTAAACCGGGACCCTTTGGAAAACGACGGCGATTGCGAATTCAGAAAAGCTCAGTTTATTCACCGTTATTTAGAACCGGAACTGAAACAGCAAAGCGGAGGCGAAAACAAATGAACCGTGAAAAAATTGCAGCGCTGCTTGGCGGCGTTTTAAACAAGCCGGCCGGCGAAATTGCGGCCTTGCCGCCGGAGCTGGATTTAACCACCGTTGGCCTAACCTCAATTCAGTTTATACAATTTATTGTAGCGGTTGAGGAAGCCTTTAACATTGAGGTACGGGACAGCGACTTGTTGTTTTCTAACTTTAAAACATTGGGGCAAATTTACCAAACACTGGCGGGATATTTTAAAACAAAACCCGCGCCGGTTAAAAAGGTTTTAATTTGTGATTGTGACAATGTGCTTTGGCAAGGGGTTGCCGGCGAGGAACCGCTGCAGCTAACTAACGAAAATATTGCGCTGCAAAAGGCGCTGGTTGACCTTTACAACAAAGGGGTGCTGCTTTGCCTTTGCAGCAAAAACCAACCGCAAAATATTGAAACGGCTTTTAAAACCTTAGATATGCCGTTAAAGCCGGAACATATAATTCTTAAAAAAATTAGCTTTAACAACAAGGTAGAAAGCATTTTGCAAATAGCAAAAGAGCTTAATTTGCTGCCCGAAAGCTTTGTGTTTTTAGACGACGACCCGCACGAAACCGAGGCGGTAACGGCCGTTTTGCCGCAAGTAACAGCCATTTTGGCAAACCACGCTAACCCAAACTTTACGGCCCAAATGCAGGGCTGCTTTGGCACGGGCGCAGCCGGCCAAAACCGCACCGAGCTTTACCGCGAACAAAAGCAGCGGGAAAAAGCCCGGCAAAAGTTTGGCACGGTTGAGGCATTTAACCGTTCTTTAATTACAAAAATTATTTGCGAGCCGGCAAGGCCGGAGCAGCTTGAACGCATTGCCGAATTAACAAACCGCACCAACCAGTTTAATTTGGCGGGCGGCCGCTTTACCACCAACGAATTGGCGAAATTTTTTAGCCAACCGAACTGTAAAATTTACTCCGTAAGCATTGCTGATCGTTTGGGCGATATGGGCATTATTGGCGCCGCCTTGGTAACCGCCGGCGGCCGGAACATTATTACAAACTTTTACCTTTCTTGCAGGGCTTTTGGCCGCGGGGCCGAACAGGTGCTGCTAAACACCTTAAAGGCCCGCTGCCCCGGTAGGCTTTACGGCGTTTACCGTAAAACCGAGCAAAACAAGCTTTTTGCGGATTTTTACACTCAAAACGGGGTAGAGATTTTATGAACCAGTACATCAATGCGGTTCGCGCTTTGGCGGCCGGCGAGCCGCCAAAGGCAAGCTTTAATTTCGCAGAGCTTTTACGCCGTCATCGGTGTTATTATTTGTTACAGCAATTACCCCAAAGTCCGGAGCAAAAGGCGGCACTGCAAGCCGAAAACAGCTTGAACCGCGTTAGTTTAAAGCAGCGCTATAAAACCTGTGCTCCCCTGTTTCAGGCTTTTGAGCAGGCCAAAATCCCCTACGCGGTTATAAAAGGGGCAGTTTTCTCCCAAACCGCGTACCGTGATCCGGCCTGCCGCCATTCCGGCGATTTAGATTTACTAATAAACAAAAATTCTATTGAACCGGTAAAAGCAATTCTAAAGCAAAACGGTTTTGTGCAGGGTCGGGTAACCGCGCAGGGGCTGCAGCCCTTTACCCGGCGGGAGCTTTTATTTCAAGCGGCGTTTTCGCACCAAACGGCACCGTTTATTTGCCAAACCGCCAACCCTTTAAGTCCCTTTGTAAATGTAGACCTAAATTTTAGCCCTTATTGGGGGGAATATCAGGATCCGCCCGAAACCGGCTGGATTTTAACCCACACGGTTCCCTCCGAAATTTTAGGGGTTGATTTACAAAAGCTTGAGCCGGAGTTAGAGCTAATTGCCCTTTGCCTGCACCATTACAAAGATTTTAATTCTATTTATATGCTTTGGGAAAAGGGGCTGAGCTTAGACCATTTTTGTGACATTTATTTTGCTTTAAAAAATCAGGTTTACGACCTTAAAAAGCTTTTGGAATACGCCGAAAAATTAAGGGCCGAGCCGTACCTTTACTATTGCCTTTACTACACGCAAAAAATTTTCGGCGGCTCGGTTACGGCCGGGCTACTGCCATTTTTTGAAAGTAAAAAAGCAACGGCTTTATTACCCTGTTTTGGCCTAACGCCATTAGAGCAACAGACCTGGCAGATAGATTTTTACGAACGATTATTTACCGACGATTTACGAAATTATTTAGCCAAAATGCTGCCGCCGGAGGCCCTGAAAAAAATTAAACTGAACGAACAAAACATGTAGCTTTCATATTAAAGGAGAACGCTTTGAAAGAAAAATTAGTATTGCCTATTCAGCTAAACGGTATTGACGCTGCCACAGAATGTTGGACCTTTAACCGCCTTGCCATTTTGAAAACCGGCCCCTATTACGAGGACTGGATGGTTTCGCATTACAATTTAATGGGCGCAGCAAATTACAATTTGTATTTTGGAGAGTTGGAACATTACACCACCGCCTACCATGACGAAATTTTGTTGCGGGAGGAAAGGCCATTTTTTGCGCTAAGGCAGGAGACAGTTGTTGAGGTGTTAAAGCAAGTCTTAAACACCGAAAAATACCCGCTGCTTTATTTTAAGCCCTTTGCCGCTGAGGATGATTATTTTCATGAGGTTTTGTTTTTTGGGTATGACGACGCTGTAGAGGAATTTCGGGCCTTGGTAGCCGACGAGCGGGTGTACAAAGTTCTTACTTACCGTTACAGCTATGTTCGCGAGGTTTTGCCGCAGGTGCAAAACTATTTGCTTAAAGACGCCGATTTAGGGGTGCGGCTCAGTTTAGAATTTCAGTCCCCTTTTACTACCTTTCAACTAAACAAAAGCTACAACCCCAAAAACTGCGCTTTTTTGGCTCTTAAAAAGCTTAAAACCGAGTTGGCAGGCAAAAAATTGGCTGTAACCGCCGTAGGGGATTTTGGCAAGCTTAGTGCAAGCAAAACCCAGTACACCGGCCTTGCCTGTTTAACGGCTTTTTCCGATATTTTATTGGCCATTTTAAATCGCAGCAATTTTGAAAATTGCTTTCGGGGCGCTGCCGGCGCCGCACAAAAGCTTTTGGAGCACCGATTGCTGCTGGCTAAGGGCATGGAATATCTTTTAAAAAAATGGCCCTTGGCCGTAACGCCGCAAGCAAAAGCCGCGGCAGAGGAATATTGCGCGCTTTGTGAAACGGTAGAAAAATGGAAAAATATTTGCTTAAAGTATGAGTTTACAAAAAACGAAGCCCTATTGCAGCGCATTTTGCCCGAAATTGAGCCGCAGCTTTACAAAGAGCAAGACTGTTTAAGCCGGTTTGTGAACAGCGGAATTAACAATGCCCTGCTTTGCGAAAACTATTTGTAGCAGCACGGAATTTGGCAAATTTCTTTTTAAAAATATAATTTAAACAGTACAAAAGCGGTTGTTTTTAACAGCCGCTTTTTATTTTAACCGAAAGGGGGAACAGTTAATGTCAAACAAAGATTTTGCCTTTAAAGCACAAAAAAGGCTCCAAAAGCTCTGTGCTTTTGGAACCTCAAAATACCAAATAAAAAATAAGGCCAAGGCCTTAGCTAAGGAAGACAGCAGCAATAATTGGCTGCCGATCTATAATAATTTGATACGGGGCAAGATTTTTTCGTACTCTACCTTTAAAACCTACACCAAAAATGCCACTCGATTTTTTAAGTGGGCTGCCCAAACTCACCCCGAAATTAAAAACATAAACGGTTGTAAACGCTGTATTCAAGAGTATTTAAACCGTAATTGCCCCTCGGCCTGGACGGCCGCTACCACCCTGGCGGCGCTTGGCAAGGTTTACGGGCAGCCCTCTACCGAATTAGCCAAAGTGCCAAAACGCAGGCGGGCCGACATTACCCGCTCCCGCACAGAACCAAAGAACCCTGCTTTTTCGGAAACTAAAAACAAAGAACTGGTGCATTTTTGCTTAAACACCGGGCTTAGACGCAGCGAATTGGAAAAACTGTGCGGCCGCGATTTAGAATTTGACGGCTCAGAGTACCAATTGCGCATTAAGGGCAAGGGCGGTAAGGTTCGCTTGGTTCCGGTTTTCGACAAAGCGGTAATAAACCGCATGAAAAACACCGAACCGGAGCAGCGGGTTTGGGGTAAAGTCCCCTCTCATGCGCCGGTCCACCGTTACCGGGCACTGTATGCGGCTAACCTTTACCGTGAGTTGGCAAGGGAGGTTCAAAAAATTCCAAAAAAAGAGCGATACTTTTGCCGGGGCGATTTAGCCGGACGGGTATTTGACAAAAAAGCAATGGCAACCGTTTCTAAAAACTTAGGCCATACCCGCCTTTCGGTAATCAGCGGCCATTATTTATACGATTTTAATTGATTCATTTATACAATTTTAATTAATTCATAAAACTTCCCGCCCATTTCGGCGGGATTTTTTGTGTTGATATTTTTTCCTTAAACTGTATTGTTTGTTCTGTTATTTTAAAGTGTTTTTGCAGGTTTCAAATGGAATTTTTGAAAAACTTGACGCTTTTTTAAAAGTAAATATAACAATAGTGCTTTGCCGATTATAAACAAAACACGATTTTTGGCATTAAAAATTGTGCCAAACAATTTTTGCGGCAGGCTGATTTGAAAGGCCTGTTAAACTGCTTGCGTTTTATAAATGAACCGGTTTTGCAGCCCCAAACGAAAACCCGCTTTTGGTAAGCACTCAGGGGAATTACAAGTCTGAGCGCTTTGGCCAGGTAATCCGTTTTGGCGGCAGTCACAAAAGCAACTTTTCTTTAGGCGCGGTCAAATTAATTTCAGACCTTTATTCATTTTAACGCGCGAAAAAAGAGGAAGGGAGGATTTTTGAAGAACAGGTGACAGATGAATAGAATGTTCCGCATGAAAACTCTTGATTTATACGATAATACCGGCGTTTTTCAGCAAAAAAGGAACGGAAAGAATTTGGTACAAACAAATTCAAAATTGGTACTTAAAGTACCAAAAAATAAAACATTGGAGGTAAGATACCATGAACACAAACCAACCTAAAACAAGAAAAAAGAAAATGCAATTTAAAAAAATATTCGGCAGTGTGCCGGGCGAAAACGCCGAAAAGCAGTTGTTTATTGCCGATACCACAAATTCTATTGATATTAATTTTGAAAAGCTTTGGCCAAAGGCTTTTGCGGAAATTCTGTTTAATTGCTCCGGTGTTGACGCAAAGGTTTTGGCATATTTGTTACTAATGAAAAATCACAGCAACCAAATTACCGAATCTCAACGCTCCATGGCCAACCGTCTACACATTTCCAAAACCTCTTTCAATAAAAGCCTAAAAAAATTTAAAGAGCTTAATTTAATTCGCTCCGCGCGCGGCGGCCTTATGGTAAATCCGGATATTATTTTTTACGGAAAGGTAGAGCGCAGGAGCAACGCCTGCGAGGAATACAAGAATTTTTTTGACGGGCCAGAAAATACTTGCAGCCCTAAAGCTTAACAATAAAAAACGCTGCGGCCGTAAAACAAATCGCCGAAAAGTTTGGTAAGGAGTAAAAAGCACCGTAATTTTGCCTATGAAAATTTTTTTAAAAATTTTTTCGCAAAACCCCCGTTTTTTGCTTGGCAAAATTTTTAAAGTAAATAAAATATTAGCGTAAAAGGTTTTTTACAAGTTATTTTTTAAAAATTTTTATGGAATGTATCGGGGCAAGTGCTAAATTGGTTAGTTCCAAAGGTATTTTTCTACCCTGCAAAGCATAAAACTTGACAAATTTTTAAAGGGAAGTATAACTTAGGCAGTTGTACTTTTACCGGTGTTTTAACACCGAAAAATTATTTTTTTAAAGGAGGCCTTTTCATGAGAAAAGGAGAAATTTATTGGTTTCGGGTTGCAAATAATTACGACCCGGAAAATCATGTGCAAGCGGGGTCGCGTCCGTATATTGTTTTCGGCACTACCAAAGGGCCTGCCGTTCAGGCAATTCCCTTAACCACAAAGCTCAGCAAGCTGAGCAAGATCCCAACGCACGCGTTATTAACCCCACAAGATACAATGCTGCAAAAAATTAAGCCCAGCGTAGTGCTGTGCGAGCAAATTTCCACCCTGCCAAAAAGCCATATTACGGGGGAGGTGCTTGACATTGTAACGCCGGAAAAGCTAACGGAAATTGACCGTTTGCTGCTAAAACAGCTTTGTGTTGAGGGGACTGTTTAACGGTTTTAATCTGTCGGCGGGTTTACCGCCGACAGGATAAACAAAAATATTTGAAAGGGGTTTTTGAAATGAATATTTTAGAAAACTTAAACGAATCGGTAGCAAAAAAAGAAAATTGTAAGGAAAAGTTTTTGGCCTTGCTGGCCCTGCGAGATGAACTGAACAAGTTCGGCAATGCAGTACTGGAAAATCCGGAGAAAGACAGAAAGTTTTGTTTTGACAAAACCTTTGCCGGCTCGGACCCGGCTCGCTGTGATTTCATGCGGGTATCCGGGAGGTATTCAAAAACAAGCAATCCTAAAGTTTCTTTTGACTGGGAGCTTTTAGATTTTTACGGGAGACCCTGTGCCGGAATTTCATTAATCAACACGCTTGAACACACTTTGCGCCAAACGGTTGATTCGGATATTTTACACCTGTTCCTTCATGTATTGCCCGTGGAGGAAGAATGGATCGGCCCGATAAAATCTTAAAGCAAGAGGCAACCAAACGCAGCACCGGCAGTTTAACAATTTCTTGTTGGTGCTGCGCTGAAACTAAGATGTATATTCTATTAAAAAAATGACCAATATAATAGTACAAATTACGGTTGCTGCAAACTGTAATTTTAAACCAACGCTTTAAATATGCGATTTATAATAAAAACTTATTTTTCAACTTCAAAATTTTATAATTTGAAGCATATAACTTAAATTTAAAAATAACAAAATTGAATGAATTTCAATTTGATGAAAATATCTGATGAAAATTGTAGAAGGAGTGGTAGAATGAGATTGGCTGCAAACAATAAAACAAAATTTGCGACTGTTTGGCTTTCTAACGCCGACCAAAGGAATGAAAAAAAGCAACAGGAGCTTAAAGAGTATATTGCCGAATGTAAGAACAATGGCATTTTTGTTTGCGTTTATGAATCGGGCAATGGCAATCTTTTGGAGAACACCAAAGAGTTGCTTGCCTATAATCTTAATAATCCGCCGCCATGTGCAAAAACTTCAAAATTGTGTGGCGCACAATAAAAACAAAAGCAGCCGTGAAAGCTGCCGCGTACATAGTTTAATATAAACGAAACCTCCGGATTGCTGTCAACAGTACAACAATGCAGAGGTTTTTTAGTAACCAATAGTATTTCATGTTGTGAATATATTCACGCTGTTCATTGCTGTTTTAGCGGTTTTGAAATCACAACGCAAGGTGAATTGTTGTATTTTGTGCAAAGCTCTCGGCAATCGTATTCACGGCAAGCTACACACCGTTTGGAACATCCCATTTTACCGCATAAGCCTTTTGTTTTACATTCTCCGGCAAAGCAGCAGTCTTTTCCGCACGGATGCTCTCCCGGAGCGACCGTCCTGTTAGCTCGGATCTCTCTTGAAACGCTTCCCGGTGTTTCCCCGATTTTCTTTGCAATTTCGCTCAGTTTTAGTTTTTGGTAGATTCCACATTCAATACCTATCCTTTCGACTAATGTAAAACGATTCATATTTTCCTGCTTTCCGCAGACAGTAACCGATTGTATTTTACCATATCCGCCGCCAACCTTGACTGAACGCTGATAAAAATGCTGTTCGGTTTTCACCGAAGGCGACGGAAACTCAGAAATATCTGTACTTTTCTCGCCTTCAAAGCCGGCATTATAGCATTTTCATCAGCAACCCGTCAAGGTCAAGCCGACTTTGTCGATGGCTGCTTCCTCAGGCTCTGAAAATCTTGAAATATCTATATATACCACACTCTACTCTTTTGCCAAAGTGAGCTTAGGATTTTTCTCGTTTTCACCTCAAAAATCGCAGCTTCACTTTGACAATTTAAGCTTTAATTTTAATCATTATACGCCTTTTGTTGTCCCCAAAACGGACACTTTAATGATTGTTTTATCATTCCGCTTCAACGGCAACATGTTTTCCGCTGAAAGCGACGCCGTATTTATAGATTGTTTTTACACCTTTTGATTTCAGCTCGGTGTCGTATTTTTTGTCGTTAATTTGTTTTAGTGCTGTTTTGGCAAGCTCTTGTAATTCTTTCTCACTGCAGTTTTTCTCGGCTTTCAGTTCGATGATAATACCGGGAAGATTATTGACTTTCGGAGAAAGTGCAATATCATATCTGCCGTCACCGGATTCGCGGTTAGAGGTTACATACGAATTGCCAAACAGAGCACAAACACCGAGCATAAAGCCGTGATAGAAGTTTTCGCCTGCAGCATCAAAAACGCTGACCGACTGAATAAGGAAATTGCTGATGATGTCTCGTAATTTTTCACCGTTGCCGGAAAATATTGCTTCTTCAACGGCAATAGCTGTGGCTTGCGGAATGAGATTTTCCAACTTTTGAAGGATTTCTTTGCGGTAAACAAGTGAGATTTCTTTATTCGGCAAAGCGACCTCGCACATAAAATCTCCGCTGATAGAAACGCTCGATTTAACAACTTTCAAATATCCTGCCATCAGCAAGAAACTGTAGATAGATGACGGATTATTTTTAATTTGCGGATAAATCACGCTTGTGTCGATATAAGTTGTAAACGAGCCGCCGTTGACAAGAGAAGTGAGGCGTTCGTAGATTTCGTTGTCCGCTTCTTTAATAACCTCACCGATGATGTCGTTGCTTCCGGTAGAAAGCCAGAACGCTCTCGGTTCACAGTCGTTGCTGAAATAGTTGATAACCGACCACGGGTTAAAAATATCCGTTTTGCCAAAGTGATAACCGTCATACCATTCGCAAACCTCGTCAAACTTATCCGAAGCGCTGTAGTACGCCGCCATTTCTTTTACTTCGTTTGCAGTAAATCCGAAATATTCGCTGTATTTATTATCGAGGACCGAATTGATTGTAAGGTTATTCAGACCACTGAAAATGCTTTCTTTGGCAACGCGGAGAATACCTGTGAGGAAACCGAATGCCAGACTCTTATTATCCTTGAAACAGCCGGACAGAAGATTACGCATAAACGCGATAACATCGTCGTAGAAACCGCTTGTATGCCCGCTTTGAATTGGAGTGTCATACTCATCAATGATGATAACAGCACCCTCACCGTAATGTTTTTTCAACATTTCAGACAGATACAGCAGCGACCGCTCAAGGTCAACAGCTGAAAACTTTTCGGACACCATTTTATCGTAAAAATCTTTTTGCTTTTTATCTAACTTTGGACTTTTAGAAAGATCTGAATGCCGGCAGTATTCGCTGGAAATAATCGAGCCGATATTGGCGAAGGTGTTATCCCAAGAATTGTGTTTTACATCTTTTAATGTAATAAAAATCACGGGGTACTTGCCTTGAAAAGAGCGATAATATTCGCCTTGTTCCCAGATCTTTTTATCCTTGAAATACTTTGAAGTATCCTCGTTTGTTTTTTCAAAGAAAGTGCGGAGCATGTCCATATTGAGAGTTTTACCAAAACGGCGCGGGCGCGTAAAAAGAGTAACCATCGGGCGCTCATCAATGAAATCCTTGAGCATCATAGTCTTGTCGATATAGTAATATTCAGTTGAAGCTAAGCGATAATCAGACACACCGACGGGCAGGGGCAAGTGTTTCGGACGGCTTTTTGCCCGAACATACGCTCCTGTTTTAATTCTGTTGTCAACCGGCTTTTCGGCGCCGGCGGGGATAAGCCAGCTGCGTCCGCTTTTGATAGCACCGGGGATTTTCCCACCAATACAAAGTCCGCGAACTGTTCTTTCGGCTAATTCCCAACGCATTGCTGCTTCTTTTACAGAAATTACATTCGCCATAGTAAAACTCTCCTTACAGTTGTTCGATTATATTATACCCATATTGCGGCTAAATGTCAATGCAAAACGGCGAAATATTTGATAATTAGCCGTTGTGTTTCGCCGATTGATAATTAACATAAGAAAAGCGGAGCCGAAGCTCCGCTCAGACCGTCAGCAAATTCACGATATAATATTCCTCTTTCTGCAAAGAGGAAGTATGATTGAAAAGCGCCGCAATTTCTGCTATAATGTGCCTGTACACCTTCTTTTTCCATTTATATAGTGCCGATGCAGACGGCATTTTATTGAGAGCGGTCATCTTGCCGTCTCTCGGTGGAGCATACGGTGCTGCAAAAATAAAAGGCAGTATGCGAAGACTGTACAAGTATAAATTATGAGAAAAAGAATATCGGAACTCAAAAGCTTTCATTGGCGGCTATGGCTCTCTCTTTGTGCGCTTGCACTCATTCCGGCAGTGTATCAAACGGTCAAAACCTTTCTTATCTCCTCAGGCGGGCAGGACGGCACGTTTGACATCATCGGGCAGATGGAATGGTTTGACCTGATAAATGAAACCCTGCAGGCGTTTCTGATTGTGCCGCTCTACTCTGTGTTAAACCGCATCTTCAAAAATCACCGCGAGGAATTTGCGGGAGCAACATTCAAGACAGGTCTTTGTGCATCTGTGCTCTACACGCTTTTCTCGGTCGGTGTTCTTATCTACGGCTCGACACTTATCGGGGCGATGAGCCCGGGCGAGATAGACATAGCGGTCACATCTACATATCTCCGCCTTGAAACGCTCGCGTTTATGATGGGAATTATCGTCAGCTTTGCAAATGTAGTGTTCGTCGTGATAGGCAAGGATAAAAACGTCTATATCTTTCTCGCCGTCCGCACGGCGCTGTCACTTGTCGCCGACATTTTGCTGATTCCGAGCTTCGGTGTTTACGGCGTGGCGGTATCGAATATTATATCAAACACAGTGCTCTCCGCCGCGTGCATTCTTCTGCTTTATAAGCAAGGATACATCCGTTTCCGCCGTTTCAAAAAATCCGACGGCGCAATGCTTCGCGAATGGTGCAAGACCGGGGTGTTTTCAGGGCTTCAACAGTTTATCGACAACCTTATCTATGCCGTTATGGTCTGCAAAATGGTTAATATGGTCGCCGAGCAGGGCAACTATTGGATAGCAAATAATTTTATCTGGGGCTGGCTGCTTATTCCTATCACAGCCCTTGCCGAGGTTATCCGCTCGGACTGCAAGGACGGGTACAAAGAGCTGCGTAAATTCAACTATTACTTTATTGCCGCTGCAAGTGCGATGCTTTGGGTGGTTACCATTCCCACATGGACACCGTTCTTCCGCTATGCGCAGGGGCTTGAGAATGCAGGAGAGATTTTCGGTATCGTTATAAAGCTCGTTCCGTTTTATATTGCGTATGCGGGCTGTGCAATTATCGACAACATCTTTGTGGGGCTTGGCAAAACCGGCTATAATGCCGTCAATTCTCTTATTATCAACCTCGGCTACTACGGTGTTTTCTATATCCTGTACCGCGCAGGTGTAATCACATTTACGATGAACACGATAATTTTGATGTTCGGCTTCGGTATGGTAGTGCACCTTGCTGTTTCACTTATCGAGGAAAAGGTGTTTTTCGGAAGGTCAATTTACAGTAAGTCAGAATAACGTCAAAAGGCTTCGGAGCGTTTTTCCGAAGCCTTTTTGAGAACTTAAATATGTACAAGTATATGCGGTCTATATCTCTTTCAAAATGCAGTCTTTATCAATATAAAACCTGAGTTTTGAATCATTATTGATATTTACCCGTTTGCACGATTTGATATTTTCGTCAGCATAGCTTTTATAGTCGGCGATTATCACGTCCGAAAAAACATTCTCATCGCGCAGATTTATCGGGAGTTGATTTGATACAATCCCAAGTTTATCATGGCAAAGCACATATGGTTTGCCTGTAGTAAAATTCAGGGTTTCACATTCCTGTATCACTCTATCTTTTTCAACTTTTATTGCTCCCCGAATTAAAATGTTATCGCAACTATATTCATTCTCCCATTTCTGGCTCATTCCGCCTTTGCAGGCTATGTGCAGCATTCCCCCGTAAACAAAACAGGTGCCGATTTTATCTTTTCCCGTTAAAACATCATGTCCCTTGCCGCGCTTGCTCCTGTTGACATAACTGATTTCTTTTCCTTCCTCACACTTTTCGTCAAAGGGATATGCCTCGGTTACGGTAATCATATATTTATGCCCGTTGCAGTTTATTGTTTTCCCCAGCAGCTCCTTTGCCAAGTATTCAGCCCTTTTATTGTAATCAATCGTTTTCATTTAAGATTTCTCCCTACTTTTAACTTTGCCGAGCAAATTGTACCACATTATTTGATTTTCTTCAACACACACTCCCCGCATCTCTTGCGAAGTACAGGGAGTGATTTAATATTTCACATATCACTATCTCAAAATCAGTTCCTGATTGACTATCTCCTCCGCGCGGTGGCGGATACTGTTCATTCGGCGCACCCATTCCATTTGGTCGGTGGCTTTTAGGCGCTCGGTGACATTTTCGTTTTTCGCTATGTCGCATACAAGCTGAGAAAACATTTCATCGGCTTGCCGGTCGATATTTTCTATGTAGGCGTTCAGCTCGCCCGGAAGCCACAGACTGCTGAAAAGCGTTTTATCGTGTTTTCGGATATAGGCGTAGTGCCGGCGACCGAAAGGTCCAAAGGTGGGCTGCTCGGGCGCGGCAACATTCGGCAGGAGATAATCGCCCTCTTTGCGGTAAGTGCCGCCCATGCGTTCAAATAGTGTTTCTTTCATTTCCATTGACTCCTTTTTGTTATTTTCCCAGCCGTGAGGAGAGTTTCTCCACGGCTATTCGGAACTTTTCGAACGGTGTCAATGTTATCAGCGGCGGGTCGCCCTCGCGAATACGCATGGTGCGGCGAATTTCCTTTGGAATTACTACCCGGCCAAGGTCATCTGCTTGTGTCAAGTGGAATCCAAAAATTTTTAAAAACCCTTATATATCAAGGGTTTCCGGACTTTCGACAAAATTAACCCTTGCGTTATTATAACACAAAAACAGCATAAAAGCCAGCAAAAAACCGGCTTTTACATGGTCATGAAAGTTGGAAGGCAACATCAAACTTCCATTCAATTTTCAGATTTTCGTTGTCAAAAACAATGACGCGGTCTATATCGTCGTACATTCTTTCCCGGAGTTTATCGTCCGGCTCATCTGCTGCAGCGGCGATATTTTTGATCGCATTCATTGCCGTGTTGCTTTCTTCCTGCTTTTGCAGCAGGCCTTCAATTTCATCCTAGATTCGTGATAACTCCGTCTGGAGTCTGTCCCTATCCTCTGAAAGAGCGCCTTTCTTTTCGAGAAAAGCATTCCGGGATATTTCATCGGAACGGAATTGCTCATACAGTGATGCAACCTTACCGCCGATCCCTCCGAGCTGAATGCGGAGGGATTTTTGCTGCGCCCGAAGAGGAGCAAGCTTATCTGGCTGCTTTTCATTTACTGTCCTGCAATATTCTTCGCTGACAATTTGCAGCTGCCGTTTGTATGTGGTGAAAACAACATCCTCTATATTTGTCCGGCTCCAATGAATGCCTGCACACGGAGCGTCCCTTATATATAACGGCGTAGCGCAGGAGTAATATTCGTCCAAGCCAAAGGTCTTGCGAAGTCTGCGGCCGCAGTGCCCGCAATAGTAAACACGGTCACGGCGGTCGGTTCTGACAACATCGTACTTTTTCACCTTCCGCAGGGTATCATTCGCTGCGTAGTATTCATCGTGTGTTACGATGGGTTCGTGCATGCCCTCATTTATCACATAATCCTTCGGCGCATACCGTTTTTGCACTTTGGCCCGAATGGTTTCATTTCCGCATTTGAAAGACACCATGGCTCCGGTATACTTATAATCCCGTATGATTCGGATCACCGCCTGATGACTCCACATCGCATCGTTGCTAATCCCTTGCCGTGAGAGCTTTTTGTGCTGCATCGGCGTCGGAATATGCTTTTCGTTAAGGATACGGGCAATTTCCGTGGATTTCTTTCCCTCAATAGCCCACAGGAAAATATCTCGCACAGTGGGTGCAGTTTCGGGGTCCGGCACCATATGGTGCTTTTGCCCTTTGATCTTTGTGTATCCATATGGGCAATGGCTGACATACCGGCCGCTTCTCATCAGCATGTGCTGTGATGTTTTTACCTTTTTTGAGATGTCAACGCTGTACATCTCATACATAAAGTTTCGGAAGGCAACATCAATGCCGCCGGTTGTCCCGATAAACTGATCGCTGTCGTAATGGTTATTGACCGCAATAAACCGGATGCCGAGATATGGAAAGATGTGCTCAAGGTAATCGCCGGCTTCAATATAGTTTCGCGCAAATCGGGAAAGGTCTTTCACGACGATGCAGGAAACATCACCGGAGCGCACCATCGCCATCATCCGCTTAAAACCGGGACGGTCGAAATTCGTCCCGGAATATCCGTCATCGACGAACTCGACCGTCTTCATGGAAGCAAGCTCAGGCTGCCCTTGGATAAACTGAGCGATGATGCCGCGCTGGGCCGTAATACTATTGCTCTCATCATTCGCGCCGGTGTCCTCAAGCGATAGCCTGAGATACACGGCAAGCTGTTTTTTCGGCATTTAGGCAACCTCCTTTCTGATTCGCTCGCACTCCTTGAACATTTCCTCAAACTCAGGCATGTACTTAAACCGAATATCCAAAGAGCCGTCGGTATTCACTCGGATCTCATCAACCATTGCCTCGACCATTTCTTCGGTTACCGTTTTCGTCTTATAATAGCGTGAAATGAGCCGATTCCATTTTCGGGCGCCTGTTTCAGTCACCTTGGTTTTTGTCTTAATTGCCTGAAGCTCCTGCAATTCGCTTTCATATGCGGCGATTTCCTTTTGATAGACATCTCTGGCAAGCAAATATTCCTGCTGCGTCAGTATGCCGTCCTTGAAGTCGATATACAACCGGGAAAACAGCTTTTTCTTTTGGTCCAGCTTATCCTGCAGTTCTTTGACACGATTTGCCGGCACACTATGCTTTGCTTTTTCTTTCTCCAAAGCGATCAAGCCGAGCAGCGTTTTTTGTGTGTCAAGGAATAGGTCCATCTGCTTTCGTATAACGCTCAACACGATTTTATCAAGGTCATCGGCGCGGATGCTCTTTTTTGAGCATGCCGTGTCTCCAAGCTCGATGTTTGTCGGGCATTTATAATTGTAGTAGTCTGTGACCACGCCGTCCTTTTTCGGGCGGGAATAACTGCGAACATATTTCATAACACGCCCGCAGTCGGCACACCTCAAAACCGAACCGTATGGATTGGGACGCTTGGGCAGATGCGCATAGCGTCCGAAGGATTTCGTCGCATTGCTTGAGACCTTTTTGTTGATCTCCTGCACCGTATTCCACAGCTCCATGCTGATAATCGGCTCGTGTGTCCCTTCAACCACATCCCAGTCCGCCTCTTTTGTCCAATGGTATTTTTCGCCCTTATACAGGCACTGCGAGCTGCGTCCTTGCGCCAAATTCCCGATATAGACCACATTGACAAGCAGGTCTTTCAGAACATGGCGATTCCAGGGCAGTTCACTCCCTTTCTTATTATTATTTGTTATAATGCCGCGCTCATAGCGTAGCCGCCCAGGGGAGGGATAGCCTTTTTCGTTGAGAATACGGCATATAGTATCAAATCCGATCCCTTTCGCTCTGAGTTCAAAGATCTCGACTACGATCGGAGCGATCTCATGATCGATCACCAATCGGCTCCGATTATTTTCATCCTTCAGATAGCCGTATGGAGCATAATTGCCGATGTAATCACCGCGCAGCCGCTTATTCTTCATTGTCGAGCAGATCTTTTTGGATATGTCCTTTGCGTACATATCATTGATCAGATTTTTAAGAGTGGCGGCGAGCTTTTCGCCGGCATTGGCAGAGCTGCTGTCATAATCGTCGCTGACGGAAATAAAGCGTATGCCGAGGAAAGGAAAGATGCGTTCCAGATATTCACCGGTCTCCACATAGTTTCTGCCAAGGCGGGAAAAGTCCTTCACAAGGATGCAATTGATCCGTCCTTTCCGCACATCCTCGATCATTCGATGAAACGCGGGGCGCTCAAAATCGGTACCCGTGTAGCCGTTATCGGCATATACCTCTTTCAGCTCGAGATACGGCCGCTCGGCAAGATAGTTTCTCAGGAGCAGTTCCTGATTTTCAATCGAATCCGCATCCGCCTTGCCGTTGTCCTCAACAGACAAACGAACATAAAGCGCGGTACGAAACACGGCCTGCCTTTGGCCTTTCGGAAGACCTTCGGAAACGCCGTTTTTCCGTGATACTCTGGCCACTATCCCACCTCCCTTATCGGCATAGCCAATACTTTTTTATCTGTGGTTTGCTCTGAAATAAACCGCAATATTTCCTCGATCTGATTCCGATGGCGGAACACGATCTCAATATTGGAGTCCTCAAAAATATTGATGCGTTCTATCAGATGAATGACCATTGGCCGCGTGAGTTCGGTCACATTTTCATACTGACGGAACTGTTCAATCCAGGACTGCTGCTTTGAAACGCCGTCGAGGATTTCCCGTTTCTCTTTGTTCAGCTTTTCGATGGCGGCAGTTGCTTCGGCGATTCTTTCTGCAAGCTCTTTTTTCAGAGACTCATATTCGGACCTGTCCAGCAAGCCTGCCCGCAGATCCTCATAAATTCCGAGGCGCAGCGTGTTGTTTTTCCGAACGACTTCTTCCTGTATTTCGATGCTTGCGTCAAGCTGCTTCAGTTTGTGCTTTTCCCATGACAGATTTTCAAATTGCCTGAGCGCCTTATCCACATCCAGCAGCAGGTCGATTTGGTGCCGGACCGTCTGATAAATTACCTGACCCAAAATATCTTCTCTTATGGAATGCCTGCTGCACACCGTTTTATCGTGCTTATTGGCGTTGCAGACATAATATACATAGCGTTTGCCTGCGTAGGATACCGTCTTTCTGACAGCCGTAGCACCGCAGTCGCCGCAATAAATGCGGCCGGCGTATACCGGTACTGTTACATCTCCCGCACGGCAATGCGTATCGTCCTTCAGCAGTTCCTGAACAAGCTCAAAATCACGCACAGAAATAATAGCCTCATGTGTACCTTCCACGCGAAGCCACTCACTTTCTGCTTTTGCAACCACTGTCTTGGTCTTATAATTCGGCGTTGTTCGTTTGCCCTGGATCATCACGCCGAGATAAATTTCATTCTTCAGAATGCGCCTTACAGAAACATGACTCCATATGGCTTTTGAAGATGTCTGAAAGCTCGTTTTGTACTTGCTTCCGCTCAGCCGCTTATACTCTGCAGGCGAGGGGATGCCGAGTTCGTTCAGACGCACGGCAATATTCTGCGGGCTCAGCCCTTCGATTTTCCACCGGAAAATGTCCCTTACAACATCTGCGGCAAATTGATCAACAACCAGCTTACTCTTATCATTGCTGTCTTTGACATATCCGTAAGCCACAAATGCTCCGGCATACTCTCCGTTTTGCTTTTTCGCCGTGAGGTTTGTACGGATCTTGGTGGATATATCCCGGATATAAAAATCATAAACGAAGCTGTTGATCGTAAAGGCAAGATCATCCGAAGATGTTGCCGAAAGCGAATCATAGCCCTCGTTTATGGTAATAAACCGAACGCCGAGTTTGGGGAAAATCTTTTCTTTATATTTTCCCACATCAATATAGTCTCTGCCGAAACGGGATTGATCCTTTACGATTACGCAATTGACCTTTCCCGCCTCAATGTCCTTCATCATTCGCTGAAATTCAGCACGGTCAAAGTTGGAACCGCTTTTTCCGTCATCCTTGTACTCGTCATACAGTTCGAGTTCCGGATGCGATTTCATAAAATCATATATCAGCTTTCTCTGGTTGCTGATACTGTTGCTTTCGCTTTTGGCTCCCGAAGAGCACGAAAGGTCGTCATCCTCCTTCGATAAACGAAGATAGATGGCAACCTTGAATGTTTGATCTATAATCTTATTCATAGCGCCACTCCTATCTGTATTATTCGAGTACGAATAAACAGCCGGAGTTATCGCTGATTTTGTCCGTATTTGATTATAGCACAGACAACCGAGAAAATCCAGCCGTTACACTTAAAATCCGCATAGCAATTATTACCATTACATTGAAGCGATCATGGAAGTGAAGCTGTCGGTAAGGGATTTGTCCTTGTCTGCGTATGATACCCGGACAACGACATCTCCGACCTTAAAGCAATACGGATCCTTGATCTGTTCAACATAAGACCTCACACGCTCTTCCAGCGGCAGGCTTTTATCTATCACGACATCTCTGATATCCACCAGTTCAGATAAGTTCTTTTCAGACTGTTCCATAAATCATTACACCTCCATGTGTTCGTCTTTACAACTTGTATTTTTGCCATAATTTACTTGGTATATTCAAAAACAAAATGCTCATTGCCTCCGCCTGCAGCGAACAGGTCCACAGAAATTTCATCTCCCCGCCTTCATTGTGGCCGGGCCGCGAGTTACGGGAGTACCATTGTACCCGGCCGGATCGTCGCGGTATACGGGAGCCACCCGTATATCAGTGCTCTTGGTTCTGCTCGCCACGCAGACGGATAGCCGCTTCCCGGTTCGGGGATGTAGAGGATAAGCTGTTCAATTTTCAAGGTACAGGTAAGCACGGGGGTGCCTTACACAAGTAAATACGGATGGTTTTCTCATCTCATACACTCGCCGACAAGAAAATTTCAAAAAAATGCCGGCTTCAGATATTCCGAAACCGGCATTCGCCTCAAATCTTAAATTTTGAGATATTAAGCGCAATATGTATGAGAATGTACTGCTTCAGATCCTCATCCAAGCGGCCATACAAATAGGAATTATGCTCGATCATCGGCATATACAATTCCAGTATGGTCTCTAAATCCCGATGATTTCCCATAACGGCCCCTTGCAGAACCTTTTTGAACTCTGATGTGTTCATTCATCATCACCGCCTTCCAACAGACGGGAGCGCAGCTTTTTCAGTGCAATGCACCTTTGATTTCTGACATATTGCAACGAGCAGTTGAGTCT
>URRK01000004.1 GCA_900550315.1 uncultured Oscillospiraceae bacterium
TGCGGCGGTTTAAAAGAGTTTAAAAATCGCCGGAGCTATTTTTGCGCCCTTAAAATCTTTTAAAATAGGCTTTTAAAGGCACCCGGGCAGCGGTTTTTGCCGGCTTTTTTGGGGCTTGGCCGGCAAAAGCCAAAACCGTTTTAAGGGGTAAAAGGCCAAAGTGTTTTGCCCAGCACCCTTACAATAAAAGGGGCTGCATTTTTTAGCAGTTTTAAAAGCCCCCGCGCGGTGCGTTGCCGGCCTTTGGCCTACCGGGGCAAAAATTGCTTTGCTGCTACCTTTTTCGGCGTTTAATGTAAATCTCCTCACCGCTGTCGGCCTCACGGCGGGCCCGTTTGCGGTCTAAAATAAACGAGCGCAGCAGCACCCCCGTAGCACCGCCGGCCGCCGCAATAACCGTCCAAATTAAAACCGTTTCCAACACGGTAGAAAAGCCCCAATACCCTTTGGCGTAGTTGTTTTTTAAGGTAACCGAATTGGCAACCTGCTGGGCCAAATCGGCGTTACTTTGGCTCTGCTTGCCGGGAAAAATTAAATTTAACGCAAAAAAACGCTTGTTGCGCAGCATAATGTATTGTACCGACTGGTATTCGCCGCCGCTGTCTTTTTGCGATTCGTTTACGCAGATCATATCCGGCCCGGCGCCGCGCCAAATGGTGTAGTCAACCTTTTGATTTTTCAGCAATTGGCCGGCAATGCTCTCCAGCTTTTCGTCCGAAAGCTCGCTGAAATCTACCGTTTGGCGGGAAAAATCCGTCTCCCAGCTTTTTAGGGTTAGCTGGCAGCCGTTTTCACTTAACGCAAACAGCGCAATGTTGTTTTTGGTAAGGTAGGCTGCAAAGGCTTCGGCGTTGTAGCCCAAGGGCTCTAACAGCTCGGTGTTTTCATTGGCGTTTTTGGCGGTTAGCACGGTGTACCCCTGCGGCAGGGTAAGGGTTAAGCCGTATTCGCTAACTGTAACACTTTGGGCGGCAGCCGGAACAAATAGCACCGCGCACCAAAGCAACAGCAGCAAAAAAGCCGTAAGTTTTTTAAGCTTTTTCATGCTACTGCTCCAACCCGTTTTGCCGGCAAAAGGCCGTTAAAGTGTTTTGCATCAGCATGGCAATGGTCATGGGTCCAACCCCGCCGGGAACCGGCGTAATGGCACTGCAAACCGGGGCAACGCTTTCAAAATCAACATCGCCGCAAAGCTTGCCGTTTTCATCCCGGTTCATGCCAACATCAATAACAACGGCCCCGGGCTTTATGTAATTTTTGGTAATGAATTTCGGCTTGCCAATGGCGGCTACTACCACATCGGCCTCTTGCACCGTTTGCTGTAGGTTTTGAGTGCGGGAATGGCACACCGTAACCGTGGCGTTTTGCTGCAGCAGCAGCAGGGCCATAGGCTTGCCAACAATGTTGCTGCGGCCAATTACAACGGCGCGCTTGCCGGTTAGCTCTACGCCGGCCTGCTGCAAAAGGTACATTACCCCGGCTGGGGTGCAGGGCAGCAGGGCATAATCGCCAATCATAATATGGCCTACATTTTCGGGGTGAAAAGCGTCAACATCCTTTTCGGGCGAAATGGCCAGCAGCACGGCCTTTTCATCAATCCCCTTTGGCAGCGGCAGCTGGCATAAAATGCCGTTAATGTCGCTGCGGGCGTTTAATTCGTTTATTAGCAGCAACAGCTGTTCGGTTGTGGTGTTGCCCGGTAGGGCGTACTCCTCCGAGTAAAAGCCAATTTCGGCACAGGCCTTTTTTTTGTTGTTTACATACACGCGGGAGGCGGGGTCGTCCCCTACAACAATAACGGCAAGGCCGGGCCGCTTGCCGGTTTGGGCCAGCTGCTGGGTTTTGGCTTTTAGCTCGGCGCGCAGGCCGGCCGCAATGGCTTTTCCGTTTATGATTTGCATGGCTGTGATCCTCCGTTTTGATTTTCGGCGTCTTGCACCGTGGCGGCGCTTTCGGGCGTTGGGCACGGTTCGTTTTTTGCCGGGTCTAACCCGTTTTCCGCCGGTTCGGCGGGAGCCTCCGGTTTTGATTTGTTTTCTGCCGGGTTGGCAGAAATTTCCGGCTCGGGGGCGTTTTTCGCCTGGTCTAACTTATTTTCCGCCGGTTCGGTTTTAGCTTTTTCCGGCTTTAATTCGTTTTCCTCCCGCCTTGGCGCGGTTTTGGTTAGGCTTGCCGGGCGGGTTGGGTCTGCCGGGTTGGTTGAATTTGCGGTTGAGTCTGCCGGTTCGGCTAAACCTACGGCCGGGTCGGCCTGGGGCGTGCCTTCGGCTGTTCCCGGTTCCTCGGCGGCAAATTGCGGCACATAAACCTGCGCGCTTTCTTTCCGTTTTTTTAGCAGCACCCAAAGGGCAACGGCCGAGCCAACGCACACAACGCCCGAAAGCAGGCTGGAAACGCGAATGGGGCCCCACATTAGGCTGTCGGTTCGCAGCAGCTCTACCAAGCAGCGCTCAAACCCGTACCAAACGCCGTACATTAAGGCAATTTGCCCGCGGAATACCCGCTTTTTGCTAAAGTGGTGCAACACAAAAAAACCGGCAATACACCAAACCGATTCGTACAAAAAGCAGGGATGCACTAAGGCTGTGCTGCCCATCTCCTCGGCAATGCGGTTGCCCGTCATGCCAAAAAAGCTGCTGCCGGTAAAGGTGCCGTACGCCTCTTGGTTCACAAAATTGCCCCAGCGGCCAATGCCCTGGCCAATCAGCAGCCCCAGCGCCGTAATATCCAGTGCGGCCGGAACCGAAAATTTGTACACCCGCCAAAACACCAAAATGCAAACGGCCGCCATAATAATGCCGCCGTAAATAGCCAGGCCCGCAAAGCCTTGCCCTCCGCCGGTAAAAAAGTGTTTAAATCCCGCAAGGCCGGAATCAAAAATAATGTAATACGCCCGTGCGCCTAAAATGCAGCAGGGCAGGGTAACTACAAAGGCGTTAAAAATGTGGTCGGGGTTCATGCCAAGGCGCTCCCCGTTTTTCATGCCGTACCACAACGCCAGCAGCACGCCCAGCGCAATAATAATACCGTACCAGTAAATCTTCCAGTTTAAAAGCGGCAGCGTAAAAGCAACCGGATCTAAATGAAAGGTAATGCCGAATAAAATAATGGTATTCATAAGTAAAAAACTCCTAACGCTGCGGCCGGCTTGCAAAAGCTTACCCACCGCAAGGTAAAACAAGGGGCGGCAAGGGCGCCGCCCGCTGCAAATAAACGCTTTACGCGTTTGCGTCTAAGGGCCGAATAACCGAAAGCACGGCGTTTTCCTCGCAAAATACCGAAAGCATTTCCTCGGCGTTTTGCACCGTGGCGGCGTGCAGCACCTTAAAGTATTCAAACAAGCTGTATTCCTCCACAACGGCGTCGCACAGCATGGCGCAAACGCCCTCGGCACTGTCAAACCGCACTAAGCCCTTGCCGTAGGCCTCCCGCTTAACGGCGTTAAACAGCCGCTCGTTAATGCCCTCGCGGCGCAGGCGCTGTACCTCTTGCAAAAACAGCTGCCGCACCTGCTCGGGGTTGTTGCTTTCCCCCTCCAGCATGGGCACGGCAAAGCCGCGGCCGGTAAAGTGTTCTACACCAAATTCCTCGTTAATTAGGCCTTTTTCCAGCAGGGTGCGGTACAGGGGCGAGGCCGGGCCAACCAAAACCTTTAACAGCAGCGCGGTGTAAATGGCCTGCTGAACCGAAATGCGGCTGCCCGTAAAGGGCTGCTTAAAGCCTAAGCAAAACAGGGGCTTGTACACCTGCATTTTCAGCTCGGTTTGGTGGGTTACAACCGTTTGGGGTTCATCGGGCAGCGATTTTTGCACCGTTTGCGGCGGGCAGGATTTTAAATTTTTTTCAATAAAATCCAGCGTTTGCTGCGGGTCAAAATCTCCCGCTAAAATTAAAAACATATTCGAAAGGTTGTAAAACTTTTCGTAACAGCCGTACAAAAGCTTGTCGGTAATCTCGGCAATGGTCTGCTCGGTGCCGGGAATATCAATTTTAACCGGGTGGTGATGGAACATTCCCTCTAACATATTAATTAATACCCGCCAGCTGGGCATATCCCGGTACATTCTAATTTCCTGCCCAATAATGCCCTGCTCCTTGGCTACGGTTTTGGCCGTAAAGTACGGGGTGCGAACAAAGTTCAGCAAAATTTTTAAATTTTCGTAAAACCGGTTCGCGCAGGAAAACAGGTAGCAGGTGCGGTCAAACGAGGTGTAAGCGTTGGCGTAAGCGCCGGTTTTGGCGTAGCTTTCAAAGGCGTCGCCCTCCTCGCTTTCAAACAGCTTGTGCTCTAAAAAATGGGCAATGCCCTCGGGCAGCTGCACCCGCTCGCCCGTAGGGGCGGTGTATTCGTTATCTATAGAGCCGTACTTGGTGCCGAACATTGCGTAGTTGGAGGAAAAGCCCGGCATAGGGTATAAATAAATCTGCAGCCCGGAGGCGTGGTTAGCTTTTAAATATTTTTTGCCCGGCAGGCTGCCGGAGATCCATTCGCCGTTCATTGCGCGCCCTCCTTGTTCGGTAAAATTGAAAATACGGTATCTAACCGGTAGGTGTTGGCCACCGCAATTACCTGCTCGCGGGTAACACTGCCAATTTGCGCCGCAAACTCGGCGGGCGAAAGCAGCTGCTCCTCGGTCAGCAGGCTGTACCAGCTGTCTAACGCGGCCTCGGAATCTTCAAAGCAGGCAATGCTGTCCTGCAGGCTGCGTTTCGAGGCGGCCAAAACCTCGTTGTTAAATTCGCCTTGTTGAATTTGGGCCAGCTGGCGGCAAATTTCCTGCTCGGCGCGCTCGGCGTTTTGCGGTTCTACGCCGCTGTCTACCAGCAAATAGCCCTTGGCGCGGTTGGCCCGGGCGGCGCAGTAGTAGCAAAGGCTTAGCTTTTCACGCACATTGGTAAATAAGGCAGAATACGGCCCGCCGCCAAAAAGGTCGGAAAACACCGAAATTGCCGCGTGCTGCACGGCTGGCAGCAACCCATTTGCGGCAAAACCCAAAACCAGCTTGCCCTGCGTTACGGCCATTTCTTTGGTAAAGCGGGCCGGGGTTTTGTTTGGGGCTTTCGGCGCGGTTTGCGGCAGCGGCAAAACCCGGCGCTCTACGGCGGCAAAGCCTTTGGCAAAACGCTCAAACAATCCGCTTGGCAGGGCGGGGCCAATTACCTGAATACGCACCCGTGCCCCGCTAAGCACCGCCTGCCAGGCCAAAAACAGCTGCTGCGCCGTTAAGGCCTGAACCGCCTGGGCGCTGCCGGTTTTGTATTCGCCAAACGGGTCGCCTTGGTACATGTGCTTTAATGCTTCGGCAATGGCGTAGGCGCGTTTGTCGTTCGCAAGGCCCTCAATTTTTTCCAGCGTTAGGCGGCGCTCCCGCGCAAAATCGTTGGTGCAAAAGGCGTTGCCGTTTAAGGCCGGCTCAAACAGCATTTGGCCAAGCAGCTCGGCGGCCTGCTGCACCACCGGGCAGTTTTCGGGGGTTTGGTTGTTGTTTAAACTAAAAGAGAACAGCCGCAGCAACTGCCGGTCGCCCACCTTTTCGGCGGCGGCGCCAATCTCGGCACCGTACAGTTCGCACAGGCGCAGGTTTAAAGCGCTGTAATCCGGGTAGGCAGCACAGCAGGAGGTTAGCACAAAAGGCAGCAGCGCGTTTGCGGCCAGCGTGCTTTGCTGCAGCGGCAGGTAAAGGTTTACAGAAATATGTGTGGTGGAAAACCGCGTGTTTTGAATAAACAGTCCGTCTATTCCGTTCGCAATAGGTGTTAGTTGCAAAAAACATTCCTCTTTTCAACCTGGCGGCCCAAAGGGCCCCAAAAAATTTTTAAAAGCAAATGGCGCCGGCAAGCGCCCGCTAAACCGTTTGCGGTTGGCTGCTGTAATATATTGTTTATTGTAACACAAAAGGGGCGGTTCTCCAATAGTTTTTTAAAAAAAATTACAGAATTTTGCACATTTTTAAAAAAACAGTTGACGAATGAGCGGGAGTGTGCTATAATGCATACAAATTAAGTAGGTTTAGTTGCAGGCGCCGGGTTGGCGTTTGGGCGGTACCCTTAATGGTTTATTTTAAAAAAAGGAGGTTTGGGGCTCATGTCGTACATTTTTGGCAAACTGCTGCGCACCAATTTTCGTTGTGGACGAATGTTTTACACCCGTACAGCTGCGGGTGCTTTTGCCGTGCCGGTTGAGTCCTTAACCTTTTAACTCTTAACCTGCGGCAAGGGTGCAATAAAACGGTTGTATGGGTCATCTGAGTTTTTCAGGTGGCCCTTTATTTTTGCAAAGGGGGCAAGCGGTTTCGTGATAGAACTGCAAAATGTAAGCAAGGTTTACCAAACCAAAAGCGGGGCGGTGCCGGCGGTACAAAATGTTTCTTTAAAAATTGAAAAAGGCGATGTTTTTGGCATTATTGGCCTTTCGGGCGCGGGGAAATCTACCTTAGTGCGTTGCCTGAACTTTTTAGAGCGCCCCAGCGAGGGTAAGGTTATTTTTAACGGGGCCGAACTGGGCAGCCTAACCAAAAAGCAGCTGCTTAAAACAAGGCAGTCTATGTCAATGATCTTTCAAGGCTTTAACCTGTTGGCGCAGCGCACCGCATTAAAAAATGTTTGTTACCCGTTAGAAATTTCGGGCACCCCGCGGGCCAAGGCTATTACCAAAGCCAAAAAGCTGTTAGAGCTGGTGGGCCTTGGGGAAAGGCTTAACGCCTACCCGGCACAGCTTTCGGGCGGGCAAAAGCAGCGGGTTGCCATTGCCCGCGCCTTAGCCACCGACCCGCAGGTGCTGCTGTGCGACGAGGCCACCAGTGCGCTGGACCCGAACACCACCCGCTCGATTTTAGCGCTGCTGAAAGAAATTAACCAAACCTTGGGCGTTACCATTATTGTGATAACGCACGAAATGCGGGTAGTAGAGCAAATTTGTAACCGCGTTGCCGTTATGGACGGCGGCAAGGTGGTAGAAACCGGGTTGGTGCGGGATGTATTTTTAGCACCGCAATCGCAAACTGCAAGGGACTTAATTTTACCCGGCGTTAGCCTAACCCCCGCCACGCACGGGCCGCGGGTGATCCGCGTGGTGTTTGACGGACAATCCTCCTTTGAGCCGGTAATTGCCAATTTAATTTTAGAGTGCCGCACCAGCGTAAACATTTTAGGGGCCGACACCAAGAATTTAGAGGGCAAGGCCTACGGCCAAATGCTGCTGCAGCTGCCCGAGGCCGAGCCGGAGCAGCAGCGCATTACCGATTATTTAACTTTGCACCATATTAAATTTGAGGAGGTAGCGCAATGACAGCCTTTTTTTCAAACCTTTTTGGCAACGGAATGTGGCAGACCTATTTAGAGGCCGTTTTGCTAACCTTAAAAATAACGGTGATCGGCACCGCCATTTCGTACATTATTGGCATTCCCTTAGGGGTGCTGCTGTACGGCACAGCTGCCGGCAGCTTGTTTGAAAACCGTTGGGTCAACACCATAGTGGGCGTTGTGGTAAATGTTTTGCGCTCGGTTCCGTTTATTATTTTATTGGTAATGACGCAGCCCATTGCCAAGGCCATAGTTGGCTCTAAAATTGGTAATAACGCGTTTATTGTATACCTGGTGCTGGCGGCCGCCCCCTTTGTGGCGCGAATGATCGAGTCCTCGTTTAAAGAGGTTGATCCCGGCGTGATCGAGGCGGCGCAGTCTATGGGCTCTACCAACATTCAAATTATTTTTAAGGTTTTAATTCCCGAGGCTAAGCCCTCGTTAATTGTGGGGGCGGCCATTGCCCTAACCACCATTTTGGGCTACACCCCAATGACCTACCTAATTGCCGGCGGCGGCTTAGGCCAGTTGGCCATTCAATACGGGCTGTACCGATTTAATTCCACTATTATGTATGTATCCTCTATTTTATTGGTTATTTTGGTGCAAATAATGCAAGAGGTTTTAAGCCGCATTGCCCTAAAAAGCGATAAGCGTATTCGCAATTGATTTATTATTTTTATTTTGTTCTTTAAGGCTTGCCCTTAAAAATATATTTTTAAAAGGAGTAATCCACCATGAAAAAACTTGTAAGTGTTTTGTTAAGTCTTACCCTGGCCGCCGGGCTGCTTTCCGGCTGCGGATCCGACAGTGCTTCCGGCAAAACCACCATTAAGGTTGCCGCCAGCTCTACCCCGCACGCCGAAATTTTAGAGAACTGCAAAGAGGCCATGGCCGCCGAGGGCTACACCTTAGAGGTGCAGGTAATGGACGACTACATCACCCCCAACAACGCCACCGAAAGCGGCGATGTAGATGCCAACTACTTCCAGCACCAGCCCTATTTGGATGACTTTAACAAAGAAAACAACACCCACTTGGTAAGCGTTGCAAAAATCCACTATGAGCCGTTCGGCATTTACGCCGGCACCGCTAAGGCTTTGGCCGATTTAAAAGATGGCGACAAAATTGCCGTTCCGAACGACCCGACCAACGAGGCCCGCGCTTTAATGCTCTTAGACGCCCAGGGCTTAATTAAGCTGGATAACAACAGCAACTTAACCGCAACCAAAAAGAACATTACCGAAAACCCGCACAACTACAATATTGTTGAAATGGAAGCCGCTTTAATTACCAAATCGTTAGACGAGGTTGGCGTTGCCGTTATTAACGGAAACTACGCCATTAACGCCGGCTTAAAGGTTGCCAACGCCCTGGCTACCGAAAGCGCCGCTTCTACCGCCGCCCAAACCTACGCCAATGTGCTGGTGGTAAAAGAGGGCAACGAGAACGGCGATGCCGTAAAGGCCTTGGTAAAGGTTTTAACCAGCCAAGCCACGAAAGATTTTATTGCCGAAAAATACGCCGGCGCCGTTGTTGCCATTTTTTAAGCGCCGCTTTTAAAACGCGCATTTTTCTAAAATCTGTTTGGCCCTCAAAGGGTCAAGGCGCCAAAAATCCTTGTAATTAAGCTTTTTGCTACCGCGGGGGCAGCTCCTTTTGGGGCTGCCCCTATTTTTAGTTTCAAAACCGGCTGCGGTAAACCCGCTGTTGTTAAGGCTTTTGGCTTTGCGAGTTTAAGTGGCGTCAATCACGCCGGTTATGTCCTTTTCAGTGCAAAGGTTGTGATAAAAAACTTTTCCCAGCCGGCTGCTGGTGCAAAGCAAATAGCCCGCTTTTGCATGGCGCAGCATTTCCTGGCGCACTAAATTTTCCTGCTGCGAAATATCGCTTAGAAGCCCATTGGCAAGCCCCCGGCAGGAGAAAAAGAAGTAATCGGCGTTAAATTGGGCAACGGTGCGGTAGCTTTCCTCCCCCACAAAGGCCATGCTGCTGTTTAACACCCGTCCGCCGGTGCCAACACAGGCAATGTTTTGCTCGGCTAGGCGCTGCAGCGTTTTCAAGCCGTTGGTAATTACCAGCAAATTTTGCTTTTGGGCTAAAAACGGCACTAAGTTGTACGCGCTGGTCGAGGCGTCTAAAAACAAAACGCTGTTGTCGGCAACCAGCTCGGCCGCCTTGCGGGCGATTTTAACCTTTTCGTCGCTTTTTTCCAGCTCCCGAATTAAAAAGGGAATTTTAATTTCCGAAAGGGCGTTTTCATCCAGCACCGCGCCGCCGTGTGTACGCTTTAACAGCCGCTGCGTTTCCAGGCTGTTTAAATCCCGCCGGATCGAGGGCTCGCTGGCGTACAGCCGCTGCGCCAAATTTTTAACGGTAACCCGTTTTTCTTTAATGGCAATTTCAAGAATTGCTTTTTCGCGGTCTTTGTTCATTTGTTCCTCCAAACGCTCATTTTTGTGAGCGTTTTATCAAATTTCGCGGCTCCGATTGATTAATTGGCCGTATAGGTATATTATAATTCTGTTATTTTATTTGTCAAGAAGTAGGTATATAGTTCATGAACAGCATAGAAAAGTTTTGCAGAGAAATCGGTATGCCCGAAGAAGAATGCAAGGAGATGGGTGCAGCTTATTTGAAAGTTGCCGAAATGAAAGAAGTTTATGATGTTATAAAAACCTGTGTTGCGGTTTATAAGCAGAACACAAATTTTGAACACAAACCGATATTTGAAAAGATAGAGTCCCTTTCGGGAAAAGCGGGTCTACATAAATATACACTGGATTTGGTTTATATGATAATGCTTGTTCCTCATTTGAAAGAGCTTTACACCGAAAACGGAATTTCGGAAGATGTTTTAAGAGATTCAGTAGCTGATCTTAAATGGAAATCCGCCGAATGTAAAAAGGTTTACGGCGTTTGGGGAATTTTTGTGGGTTGGTGGACAATAGATTTCTTTAAATTGAAGCGTTTTGCTTTTGGCAGATTGCAATTCAATATGGGGAAATTTAATGCAGACTATAATATTTCCGGCGAAACCGTTAAAAAGGGAGATATTTATATAGATACGCATATTCCGTCCGGTAAACCGCTGAATTATGAAGAATGCCAATTATCATATAAATGTGCCGCAGAGTTTTATAAAGATACTTTTAAAGGCGCGCCGATTATTTTCGGATGTAATTCATGGCTGCTATCAACAGATAATAAAAAAATATTGCCTGAAACATCGAACATTTTGAAATTCGCAAGTGATTATGAGGTTTTAGAACAGGTTAAGGACGAAAAAAGCACCGACGCATGGAGAATTTTTAATGTTGAAAAATTGCCCGAAAATCTTGATGACTTACCGCAGGAAACCTCAATGCAGAGGGCATTTGCAAAATGGCTTAAAGCAGGTAATACAATCGACGAAGCGTTCGGGGCGTTTGTGTACAGCAACTGAGAGAGATTAGATAACGGTGATTTTTATGGATAAGATAAAAGTAATTTGCAGTGTAACATATTTCCCTTGCAGAGGAACACTAAAAACTACTATTTTATTAGGTAAGGAGTTTTAGTAATGAAATTTCAGGCGCACCGAGGGGTGGGGACCGAATTTCCCGAAAACACGATGCCGGCATTTGTTGCCGCCGTTGCACAAGGATACGATTACATAGAGCTGGACCCTGCCTTTACCAAAGACGACCAATGTGTAATTTTACACGATGAAAGCTTGAACCGAACCTGCCGCGAAAAAGACGGGTCGGTAATTGGCAGCAGAATAAAAATAGCCGATCTTTCTTACGAACAGGCATTGCAGTACGACGCCGGCATAGCGAAATCTCCGGCGTTTAAAGGCACCAAAATACCGCTTTTGTTACAGGTTTTAGAATTTGCAAAGGGTGCCGGCTTAACCGTAAAGCTTGATAATAAAATTCAGTGCTTTTCAAAGCGGCAAACCAATATACTTTTTAATGCGGTAGAAAAGTCGGGCGCGCGTGTTGGCTTTACCTGCTCTAATACAGAATATATTAAACAAGTTCTTGCCCGTTTTCCAAATGCGCAAATTCATTACGACGGAGCGGTTGATGAGCCTACGCTGGCTGAATTAAAAAGCATTTTAAAGCAAAACGAGCTGTACATTTGGCTGCCCGTGCCGTCGCCGGCAACCGCCTGGGCCAATATGCCAAAGGCCAACAAAAATTTGTGTGCAACCGTTAAAAAATACGGCAAATTAGGCCTTTGGCTCCTCTCAAATGCCGGTGAGCTTGAAATGGCTAAAAAATTTGGAGCAGATATTATTGAAACGCCGGGCGAATTAAAACCCGAGGCTGGCGGTTACAATATTTTTGATTGCCACACCCACACGCACTTTTCGCACGATTCTAACTGCGACCCGCGCGACAGCCTGGCCGCCGCCAAACAAAACGGGCTTAAGGGCATTACAATTACCGACCACTGCGACATTGAATTTTGCCAAACGCAGGATGTTAAAACGCCGATTTTGCAGTCGGTAGTCCGTGCGCACCAAATGGGCGGGGCGGTGCTGGCCGGGGTAGAAATTGGGGAGGCCGTTTGGCATAAAACGGTGGCCGTTCAGGTAGCACAAAGCGCGGATTTTGATGTCATATTGGGTTCGGTTCACTCCGTGCGGTACAAAAGTTACACCGCGCCGTATTCTACAGTAGATTTTTCGGCCTTTTCGCAGCGAGAGCTAAACGAATACCTTTCGGCTTATTTTAACGACCTGCTGGAACTTGTAAATACCTTTTATTTTAATGTGCTTTCGCACCTTACCTGCCCGCTAAGGTACATTACCGGCAAGTACAATATTTCGGTAGATCTAAGCCCGTTTCAAAGCAAGATAGAGCAAATTTTAAAAGCAATCATTCAAAAAGGGATTGCTTTGGAGGTAAACACCTCTTGCCTGAACACCAACTACAACGCCCTCATGCCAAATGTAAAAATTTTAAAACGGTACAAAGAGCTGGGCGGTTTTCTTTTAACCCTGGGCTCCGATGCACACCAAGCCGAGCGCGTTGGCTACGGCTTTCGGTACGCTTTAAACGAACTGGCAACGCTGGGCTTTAAAAATATTTACTATTACCAAAACCAAAAACCCGTAAAGCAGGAGATAAAGTAATGCAGTACGATATTACCGCCCTGGGCGAAATTTTAATAGATTTTACCCCCGCGGGGCAGGACGCCGCCGGCGACCTTGTTTTTGCCAGAAAAGCGGGTGGCGCGCCGGTGAATTTGTTGGCAACGGTTGCAAAATACGGCGGCAAAACGGCCTTTATTGGCAAGGTTGGGCAAGATATGTTCGGCCAATTTTTGCAAAAGACGCTAAAAAGCGCCGGCATTGCCGATGAAGGCCTAATAACCGATGCCGTGCACAACACCACCCTTGCTTTTGTGGCGCTTGGCCCAAACGGCGACCGCGATTTTAGCTTTTACCGCAATTTTGGGGCAGATGTTTTTTTAAACAAAGAGGATGTTTCGGCCGAAATCATTCGCCAATCCAAAATTTTTCATTTTGGCTCGCTTTCGCTTACAACCGAGCCGGTTCGCAGCGCTACCGAATACGCCCTTGGCGTTGCCAAAAAGGCCGGCTGCCTTATAACCTACGACCCCAACTACCGGGCGCCGCTGTGGCCGAGTGAAACGGCTGCCGTGCAGGCAATGAAGCTGCACCTTAACAAGGTAGATATTTTAAAAATAGCGCAAGAGGAGCTTTTACTGCTGTTTGGGCAGAATAAAGAAACCGCCGTAAAAGCGGCTTTTTCCCATGGCGTTAAAATGGTTCTGGTAACCAATGGCGCAAAGGGCGCGGCGCTTTACACCAAAAGCTTTCACATAGAATTACCGGCCGAAAAGGTTTGCACGGTAGATACCACCGGTGCGGGCGACATCTTTTTTGGGGCATTTTTAAGCGAGTGGCTAAAAAACAGCTGCACTTTAAATAGCATTACGCCCGAAAAAGCCGGGCAGTACCTAAAAAAGGCCATTTACATTGCCGGCCAAAGCACCACCAAGCACGGCGCCATTGCCGCCATACCAACTATAAAGGAGGAATAAAATTGAAAGCGGCAGTTTTTTACCAAAAAAACAATTTAAAGGTAGAGGAAAGAAAAATACCAGAGCCTGGCAAGGGCCAGGTGTTGGTGCGGGTGCGCGCCTGCGGGGTATGCGGAACCGATGTACACATTTTTTGTGGCGACGAGGGGGCTGCGCCTACGCCGTCGGGCACCGTTTTGGGGCACGAATTTGCCGGCGAAATTGCCGCCATTGGCCCCGGCGTTACCGGGCTTAGCGTTGGCACGCGCGTTGCGGTAGACCCCAACAAGCTTTGCGGCTGCTGCGATTTTTGCCGCAAAGGGGTGGGCCATTTTTGCGAAAATATTACCGGTATTGGCACCACGGTAGACGGCGGCTTTGCCGAATACTGCGCCGTGCCGGCCTCGCAGGTGTACCCGGTGGCAACCAGCATACCCTTTGAGCAGGCGGCAATGGCCGAGCCGCTTTCCTGCTGCTTGCACGCCATAAAGCTTTGCAACATTCAATGCGGCAGCACGGTTATTGTAATTGGCTGCGGAATGATTGGCCTGGTTATGCTGCAATTGGCAAGGCTTTCGGGCGCGGCAGATGTTGTGGCGATTGAGCCGGTTGCCGAAAAGCGGCAGCAGGCCTTAAATTTAGGCGCTGATTTGGCGCTTGACCCTAAAACCGAGGACATTCCAAAGATGTTGAAGCAGCGGGGCTTAGCGCAGGTAGATGTGGTAATTGAATGTGTAGGGCGGAGTGAAACCATTGAGCAGGCCATTGCCCTTGCCGGAAAATATTCTACCGTTATGATGTTTGGGTTAACGAGGCCCAACGCCGAAATTACGGTAAAACCGTTTGAGCTTTTTAAAAAGGAGATCACCCTGCGTTCCTCCTACATTAATCCGTACACCTTTTCGGCGGCCGTAAAGCTAATTGAAACCGGGCGGGTTGATGTTGCCTCCATGGTTTACAAAACCGCACCGCTCAGCGAGCTGCCGAGCATTTTAGAAAGCACCGAAAAACGCGGCAGGGGTAAATATATTATTACAATGTAGCCGGGTAAAGCCGTGGGGAACAGGCTTTGGCCGAAATAGGAGGTTGAGTATGGAACTGGAAGGAAAAATAATTAATTTTTTGGGTGACAGCATTACCGAGGGCGTAGGCGTAACTAATTTAAATAACCGGTACGATAATCGCTTAAAACGGCAGCTGCATTTAAAAGGGGTTTACAATTACGGCATTGGCGGCACGCGGCTGGCGCACCAATCAACCCCCAGCGAAAAGCCGCGACACGACCTTTGCTTTTGCGGCCGGGCGTACGACCTAAACCCAAACGCCGATATTACGCTGGTTTACGGCGGCGTAAACGATTATATTCACGGCGACGCCCCGTTTGGCAACCTAACCGACGCTACCCCCGCTACCTTTTGCGGGGCGGTAGATTTTTTAATGCGCCTGTTAAAAATGCTTTACCCCGAGCAAACGGTTGCCTTTTTAACGCCGGCTTCGTTAAACCACAACGGGCTAAATGGCAAAACGCCCTCTAACCGGCCAACCAAAAAGCCGGATGCCAAACCGCTGAAAGATTATTGCGAGGTTCTAATGTTAAAGGGGCAGGAATACAATATTCCGGTGCTTAATTTGCAAACCGCGCTGGGCATTGACCCAAACAGCCCGGCGCAAAAGCAGCAGTACACGGCCGACGGCCTGCATTTTAACGATGCCGGGCACGGGGTGCTGGCGCAGTGTGTGGCTGAGTTTTTAAAGGGGCTGTAAAGCCTTTTTAAACCGTTTTGCAAAAAAAGCCGGGCAGGGTTTAACCTGCACCGGCTAAAATTTTTAAGGGCTTTTGGCAGCGGCTTAACGGGCGCACTGCCAAAGTGGTTGCCGTTTATGCGGGGTGCTAAAGGCGTACGGCCCTGCTTGCCCATTTATTCTTGTTTGCCCAAGGGCATTAAACCGAAAGGGGAATTTGCATTGACTATTTTACAGGTTTTGCTGCGCACTTTAGCCGCGGTGCTTTGCGGAGCGGTAATTGGCAACGAGCGGGCGCGCCACGGCCAAGCCGCTGGAATGCGTACCCACATTTTAGTTTGCCTTGGCGCCTGCATGACGGCTATGAGCAGCGTTTTTGTTGCCGGGACCGGCAGCAGCGGAGATGTTTTTCGTATTCCGGCACAGGTAGTTTCAGGCATTGGATTTTTGGGTGCCGGCATGATTATTTTAAAAAATAATAACATGATTACGGGGCTAACCACCGCCGCCGGGGTTTGGACGACCGGCACCATTGGCATTGCCCTGGGCTACGGCTTTTACACCGGTGCCGGTGTTGTAACGCTGCTTTTTTTGGCAACCGTTGTGCTGCTGGCAAAGCTTGAAAAAAGCAAGAAAAACACCCAGGCAATTTATGTAGAGGTTAATAATCTTTCGGCCGTAAATGCTGTGCTAAAAAATTTGCAAACGGTTTTAACGCCCGAATTCACCTACCAAATTGCCCCGCCCAAAAGCGGGCAGCCCGGCCACTTGGGCCTTAGCCTGCAATTAAGCGAAAAATTTACCGCTGATTTAGAAACCCTTTGCCGCATAGAACACCTTGTTTTTGCGGTTTTTGAATAGCTGCCGTTTTAAAAGCGCCCCGCAATTACGCTGCTGCCTGAAAGCAGCCGGTCGCCCGGTTTTTTAAAAACCGGCTCCGATTCGCCGGTTAAAATCGCTTCGTTTACCTCCAGCTGCCCCTGCTGCAAAACGCAATCGGTACAAACGGCGTTGCCGCTGTTCAGTACCAGCAAATCGCCCTTTTGCACCGCGCTTGGGGCAACGCTTTGCTCGGTTTTGCCGCGCAAAACGGTAACGGTCGGCTGCGCCAGCAGGGTCAGGCGCTCAATTTGCCGTTTTGCTTTTACCCCTGCACAATGCCCACCACGGTGTTCACTAAAATAATAAAAATAAATAAAAGGTTTTTAAAGGCTCCAACGGCGGCCAGCGCAACGGCAATTGCCAAATTCAGCGCGTTAAAAACGGTGCAAATGTTATCCCGCAAAATTTGCGGTACGGTTTTGGTGGCGTTGTTTATAAAATTTCCTCCGGCTTTTGCTTTTCACCCTTTTACACGCAGCAAAAGCGTTTAGGTTGGTGCATTGGCGCAAAAAAATACTTTTAAATTTTTTGGCGGTAGTTCATTCCTATTTTAAGCTTATTTTAAAGCGTTGTAAAATAAAATTTTTGGTTTACGGTTCGGCGCCGTTTGGGCCGGCTTTTTTGCCCCGGTGTAAGCCGTTGTAATTTTTTGCTGCAGCTTTTGTCGGTTAAGCCTTTGGGCCTTTGCAACATTTTGCACCGCAGCGGTTTTCCCTGTTTTGCTGCCGTTTTACCGTAGCAGCGGCGTATTTTTTGCCCCGTTTTGCAAAGCGCGGCAGAAAAATTATTTTTTTTAAATTTAGGGGTTGATATTTTAGTTTCAATGGTGTATAATAATTAGGCACTTTAAAAAGTGTGCGTAGTTCTACGCTTTATATCGCGGGGTAGAGCAGTTGGTAGCTCGTCGGGCTCATAACCCGGAGGTCGCAGGTTCAAGTCCTGTCCCCGCAACCATGAAAAAAGCAATTGCATTTTGCAATTGCTTTTTTCAGTTATATTCGCCTTACGGCGCGTGATATTGCTGCGCAGTGATATTCGGCTTTCTGCCGAGTAATATTTGCTTCGCAAGTGTGAGGGCGAATATAATATCACTGTGAGCAAAGCGAACAACATCACTTTTACCTATGGCTAAAAATCATAACCGCCCGTTTGACGGGTGGTTATGATTACCTACGGCAGTTCACTTTTTAGTGGGTTATGAGGCCGACAGTGGTGCGCAATGCCGCAATCTTTCCCGACTGAATGACAAATGCGCTGCGTCCCCCCCTTGCCGTTTCGCAGGTGCAGGAAAGGCTGTTTTAAAAGGCGCGCTGAACAAGGCTAAAAAGCCATAAAACAACGCCAGGAGGTAAGATATGAAAAAAATTTTTTCTAAAAAAACGGTGCGGCTGCTGGTGCTTTTGGTGGTTGCGGCTGCGTTGTCGGCGCTTTTAAATATTGTAAAAACAAAGGAATACAGCAATTGGGTTTCTACTACCGCGGTAATAACCAATTGGCAAACTTCCCTTTCAAAAAATGTTGGCCATACCCTGTATTTTAAGTATAAGGTAGGCGAAACAGAGTACAGCGGGCAGGATTCCTTTAGCGGGAATTTTCCGCAAGAACAAATTGGCGATACCGTTACTGTGTGGTACGACCCGGAGGAGGTAACCCGCGTTACAAGGTCCGATTTAAAGCCGGACGCAGGAATTTGGCCGTTTGCACCGTTTTTCTTTGCTGTGCCGCTTTCCCTTTATATTGTTTTTGGCGGTAACCGTTGCAACCCCAAAATGCCGGTTTAGCTTATTAATGAAAAAAACGGAACAATGTAAAACCACTATTCCCTTGACGCGGCTTGAAAATTAAATGCGCTTGCCGGTAGAGCCCGGTTTATTTTTACACAAAACACTGCCCCAAAAATCGCCCGCAAGCGTCGCTTGACAAAGTCAAGTAATCTGTTCTTTCCTTTTGTGTTAAGGTTTGATATAATTAAATTGTTGCCGGGGCTTTCAGCAATTTTAAAATAGGGGGCAAGCCTGTGTCAGTTGGCAAAAAAATTCAAGCGTATCGTAAACAATTTAATTTTTCGCAGGAGGAACTTGGGCAAAAATTGCTTGTAAGCCGGCAAACCGTTAGCCTTTGGGAAAAGGATCAAACCGTTCCAACTGTTGACAATTTAATGCGGCTGCGGGAAATTTTTGGCGTTTCGGTAGATGAATTGTTAGACATTAGGCCGGGGAAAAAGGAGCAAAAGGAGGAATGTGCGGCAAAGCCTAAGGCTGTTGAAACCTATTTGTTTAATTACCAAAAATCGGAGCTTAACGAAATTTACCGTTTGCAAAGAAAAAGCCTTTACAAAGGCCCTGTTTTGTTTACTTTGGCCTGTCTTTTTTGCGCTGTGATCTCGGCCGGGGAACCTGCTTCAAGCGCCGATTTTGGTTTGGGCCTTGGCGTTGGCGCGCTTTTCATTGGCCTGGTTTTTTATTTTAAAAACATTCGGGCTTACGGCAAGGCTTGGAAAAAGAGGATTCAATCTATGTGCTGTTCTACCTACGAATATAAGCTTTTTAGCGCTTGTTTAGAAGTGGGCGTTTATCGTAACGGTGAAAAAATTCGCAGTTTTAAATATAATTACGCCGCAATTGAAAAAATCCGGCCGTTAAAAAAGTGGTTGCTGCTTTTTGTTGACGGGCAGATTTTTATTGTTCGAAAAAGCAATTTAAAAGAAAACTCCCTGCTTTTTGGGCTTGAGCGCAGCTTGCAAATTTCTACCGTTCGGCAGCCTGCCCCTAACGGTTTAGGGGTTGTTTCTGTTTTTTTATTTGTCGCGTCGCTTTTGTTGCTTTTTGGGGCGCCTGTCTTAGCGGCGTTAATAACAAATCAAAACGGCATAATGTTTGAAAAAATGTGGCTGCTTTATTTGCTAACGCCCATTCCAATTGCCTCTATTGTACTTGGATTTTTGTTAAAAGCAAAGGGCTACAAGTACAAGAAAAATATTGTTGCAGGAGTTATTGTAACGGTGTTTCTCTGCCTTTATGGGACCTCTGCCTTTTTATTTTCCAATTTGTACAATCACAGTAACGCACCGGTTGTTAAAATAGAGCAGTTAACGGGAACAGACCTTCCGGAGCCAAAACAAATAAACACGCAAAATTTGAAAGGGGTGGAACAGCATCGTTCAGGAGTCGGTATTGAGTTAACCAGCGACATTTATTTTAGCCGCAACGGCGCTAAAGAGCTGGAGAATATTCTTGCAGCCGATGACCGATGGCAAGCCTCTTTTCAAAACGACCTGGTTGGCATTACCTCCTTTTTAAGTTTTTATGAAAGCTGCGATTATGCCTTAATTTATAACGCTACCACCGCCGAATATAATCGGTTGCCCGAACACAGCGGAACCTTTCATTTTATCAGTGTTGTTTACAATTCAAAAAATCAACAGCTGCACATGGTAGAATATAATTTAAACTACGCCAAATAACCCTTTTTTGGTTGTTTTGGGCTGCCTTGCAAAAGCAATAGCTGTTGCCGTGCGGTTTTGGGGCAAAAGGGGCATAAAGTTCTGCCCCGCCAGCCGCCAAAAGTTTGGCAATACCCAAGGGCGGCCCTTTAAAAAGCCTTTTTGCGGTCGTTTTCCAATAATGCGAAAAATCTTTTAAAAAAAACTAAAAAAACACTTGCAAATTTTATAAAAGTGTGGTATAAGTATATAGTGCCGTTGTCACAAACGGCCGGTGCGCAGCAATGCGCCTTTGTATTTGCGGGTTAAGCCCAAAAGTAAGGTTTATTTACCTAAAAAGTAAGCTCCGCCTCGGGGGTCCTCACCGTGTAAAAATCAGGGGACGAAAACTTAATATGCGGGTATGGCGGAATAGGCAGACGCGTTAGATTCAGGTTCTAATGATCGCAAGGTCGTGGAGGTTCAAGTCCTCTTACCCGCACCAAACAGTACAAATCCGAACTTTCTCATGATTGGAGATGGTTCGGTTTTGTTATTTTGCAATATACATAGTCAAAACCGTTTTGCGGATAAATCGAACGATGAACGGAGGTGAATACGGTGCGGCTTTTTTACGGCATATCCGAAGATATTGAAAAATGGATGGACTTAATAACAGAGGTTCGATGGACTTTTCCGGGTCTTGAAACACAGGAAAAGCTAAATGAGCATAAAACCACCGTCCTAAAATTTATGAATAAGCGACAGGCCGTTTGCGTAAAAAAAGAATCCGAGATTGTAGGTGTTATATTGTTTTCACGGAAATACAATATGATTTGCTGTCTTGCAGTTGCACCCCAATACCGCCGCCGCGGTGTGGCTACAATGCTTATGGATGAAGCACTTGCCAATTTAGACAGAACAAAAGAAATAACGGTTTCTACATTTCGGGCTGATGATGTAAAAGGAATTGCACCAAGAACATTGTATGAGAAATTCGGTTTTGTTGCGGATGAGCTTATAGAGGAATTCGATTACCCAAATCAAAAATTTGTCCTTTTCCCCGCCGGTGCAGAGCGAAAAGCCCGACAGATGTCTATTAACAGTATGGTTTTGGAAATCAGCCATATTCTTGCGGACTGTGACCCGACAATATATTTGTACGGTTCGTCTGCTTTGAATGATTTCAGATTGGGCTGGAGCGATATTGATATTTTGGTTCTTACGGATAAGCAAATATCTGAGTCACAGGCAAATTTGCTTGTAAATCTCCGCCAGACTATGCTCGCAAATGAGCCCGATAATCCTTATTACCATTCTTTTGAGGGTGGTATGCTCACCATAAGTGCCTTTCTTGCAAACGCTGATGACCGAGTGGTTTATTGGGGTACAAGCGGAGAGCAGATTACCGACAGGTATTTGCTTGATAGCTTTTGCAAGGCAGAACTGATTGAGAACAGTATTCTTTTGTATGGAAAAGATATACGAAAAGAACTGAAATATCCCGATTTTCACGAGCTGTATGCCGATGTGAATCGGCACTATAAGACTATAATAAAGTATGCACAAAGCACCGGAAGAAATTTTTATTCTTTCGGTTGGCTGTTGGATATATCTCGTTGCATATACACGCTTCGCACAGGCAGGATTATTTCTAAAACAAAAGCGGCAGAATGGGCGCTTCAAAACAACCTCTGCCCGGATGTGCACGCTCTTACAACCGCATTGAATGTCCGCAGATCCCCGTTAAAATATCAAGATGATAAAGATACATTTGACTATGCTGAAACGCTTGGAGAACCTGTTCAGCGTTTTGCAGATGTGTTAGAAAAGGAATTAAAAGCACCTAAAATATTGAATTCTTTGTTTTTTTAATATATAATTAATTAAAAGAGAGGTTGGAACTATGAAATTATTCGAATTTGCTTATTGCCCAAGTTTTGAACGAAAAATAAGTAATCTTACAACCATTTGTCCTGAAAAATGGAGTTTTGGGGCAAATAATGATAATGTGATACTTAAAAATTATATTGAACATACCTTTAGGAAAATAGTTGATGAGGACAAGATTATATGTTCGGATCATTATGCAGTTTTTAATACTGGACTTTTCACTAGTTTTTATGAACCTATATTTGCGTACTTTTTAGAGAATAAAATACCTGATAAACAAAAGTGGTTTTTTGACGGCTTTTATACTGAGTATCAGCTTGCGATGTTTGGGGTTAAGGATTTACCTAAAAGGGCAAATTATTTTTCAAACCCATCCGATTTGGTTTTTGATACTAACTGTGATATAGTGCCGCAATATCAACATATATTTAATGATCCGGAAAATTTCTTAAGAATTCCAGAATCAATAAGAGAAACCCCAAATAAATCCATGTTATTTGATGGTGCAATTAAGAGGGCAAGATTAATGATAGATGCAAACTACAAAACGGCTGTTCCTCAATATTATAAGGGGAAGATCCAACTTCTAGTGCCTATTTGTCTGATAAATGAAAACAAGCCGGATTTAGCACTAGTTGTCAGCAAAAATGATTTTGGCAATCAATATTTAGGTCATACTTGTTTGACATTGGACATGGCTTATAATAATGCAAGATTGATAGCCCGCCCGGACAGCAGTTGGCTTAAGCCGTAAAAAAAGGATGTAAGACCAACTCTATTAAAAAATTCAAAAAACACTTGACATTCTTCATCAATTGGCATATAATATGAATGTGGTAGTTATACGCCATATTTTATTATGATGATAAATTGTTTATGTTTATTTTATTATTTATGTTTATTTTATTATTGTAGAAGCGAGGTTTTTAACCTCGCTTCTACTCTTTTACCCTCCATTCAGGGAAATACCATATTTCGGCGTGCCGGTCGGTTATATCTCCGCTTTCATCGTAATGGTCGATATGCGTGCGGAATTCTCCGTTAAGCGTTATTTGAATATCCAGCTTTCCGTTCTTTTCGTATATAACAATCTCATCCACCAACATCCTGAGATGCGTATTGCTTATCGCACCGTCGGCTATAATACCGTTAAGCAGTTCTACGCTTTTCTTCATTTGCTTTTTGCGTTCCTTTATATGATTTATTTTGCTTGTATAGGACTTGTGGCAGATGAGATTTCCGATATAAAACTCATTTTGCAATATTCTTTTTACGCCTGTATTTTCCCATAAAAATCTGTGAGCGATTTCGGATTTGTTATATCCGAGATTTTTACCGAGCAGTTTTTTCTGATAATATCCCGGCGATTTAATGCCTTCCTCATTCAAAATTTTAGATATGGCTTTAAGCCTGTAGAAAAATCCTGTAAACCTCATTGGTTAAAATTGTAAAATAAGATAGAGCTCTTATTTTTATAAATCTTTGTTTTTTAGTGTGTAAAAAGCCGTGTGCTGCTGCACATAGGGCTTGGCAAAATATTGTGCGGCAGCATACTGTAAAGCCTCAATGCTTAAAAAACCATATTCATTTAATTCAAAAACAATATAAAAAATTTGCATTAAAGTGTTCGATATGCACAATGTGCAAATTGTATAGTTGACAGTTTGCACTAAAATGTTTTATAATATTGTCAAATCAAAAAAGCAAATTTGAAACAGACAATGGCGCCTGATAATATAAAGGTGCAATTGTCTGCTTTTTTATATTATAAAAGAAATGGAGCGATAAAGATGAACGGAAATTCAACTGAAATAATGCTTAAAAACATCGGTATGGAATACGATAACGGCGGGCGCAAAGAAATATAAGGATGAAGACTGTGATTTTCTTATTGCGATAGGCGGCGGCAGTCCTATTGACTCTATGAAAGCCATTGCCGTAAATGTTTCGGGTGAAAAGGAAATATGCGATTATTACGGTGAGGTAATTGATATTAAATTGCCCAAAATGGTAGCAATACCCACAACCGCCGGAACAGGCTCGGAGGCTACGCAGTTTACCGTTATAACCGACACCAAAAAAACATAAAAATGCTTCTAAAGGGAGCGGTCTTAGTGCCTGATGTTGCGGTGGTAGACGGCAGCTTCGGCATTTCTGCTCCGAAGTCTGTAACAGCGTCAACCGGACTTGACGCGCTTACTCACGCCATAGAGGCGTATACCTCCCGCCGCGCTCAGCCGCTTACCGACAGTGTTTGTATATCTGCCGTAAAACGGTTATTTAAATACCTTCCTGTTGCGTATGCAAACGGAAACGATTTGACGGCGCGAAATGAAACGGCAATCGCCGCGCTTGAAGCAGGTATCGCTATTAACAATTCCTCCGTAACCGTTGTTCACGGAATGAGCCGTCCGATAGGCGCGCTTTACCATGTGCCGCACGGACTTTTAAACGCAATGTTGTTGTTTAAGTGTATGTTTTTTGCGCTTGACGGAGCTACCACCCGTTTTGCTGTTTTTGGCGCCGGCCGTTGTAAAGTAATAAATAAGGCGCATGACCCCCTGCCGCATTTCGCGCCGAAAAAGCAACATTTCGCGAAAAAGGCGTTTTTTTGTTTCCTTTTTAATGTATAATAATACACGATCATTGTATTGTTTGAAAAACCGCTGTGGTAGGGGAAACGGCCAAACCGGCGGCAGTGCAAAACAGATGAGAAACCTATTTATAATTCTGCTTTTTGGCAAATAAAGGAATAGGATGATAGGCAATATAATAATTATTTTTACATAACAGAATGAAAATGGATTCTCGGCAAGATATTTGGAAAATATAATTTTATTTTAAGCTGCTGTAAAACAGCGGAACGGAGGAAAAAGATGAAAAAGCGACTGCTTAGCATTTTGTTGTGCCTTGTAATGGTGTTGGGGCTTGTGCCCGCCAACACCTTTGCCGCGGAGACTACTACCCACACGCACTGTGTTTGCGGCAAGAGCGATTGCGCCGGCGGTACCGGGCATGATGAAACAACCGAATGGATCGGCGTTTCACACCTGTACGATATTAAAACGAGCGGAAACTACTACCTAACAAAAAATGTGACGCTTGACGATAGATGGCTTGTTACCTCTGACACAGCCAACATCAACCTTTGTCTGAACGGAAAGACCGTTACCCGGACGGGGAACGATTCGATTCATAACACGCTCATTTTCATCATGAACGAGAGCGTTAATCTTACCATTACCGATTGCCAAAAATATGCCGGCAAGATCACCCGCACCAACAACAACGACGGTTCCACCATCTATAACATGGGTACGCTCACCCTTTGGAACGGCTCTATTTCCGGCAACGATTCCGGCGTTGGTGTGTACACTCACGGCACCTTTAATCTATACGGCGGCAGCATTAAAAATAACACCAATATCAGAGAGGGCGGCGGCGTGATCAACGACGGCACCTTTAATATGACCGGCGGCAGCGTTACGGGGAATGTTGGTAAAAGCTGCGGTGGCGTGTTCAACAGGGGCACCTTTAATATGACCGGCGGCAGCATTACGAAAAACAGCGGAAAAGGCAGTAGCGGTGGCGTGTATAACATTGGTACACTTAACCTTTCCGGCACACCGGTTATTGCCAATAACACCGTGGACGGCGTAGAAAACAACGTTTATTTGCGCAGCGACGGCAAAAAGGTTACGGTTGTGGGCGTCGGATTGCAGACCGGCGCCAGCGTTGGCCTTACAGGCACGGTTGGCAAAACCGTTGTAACCGGCACAACCAGCACCACCGGCTTTTTCCTTGATAACGCAGGGTACGACCTGGTAGCCGACGGTAACGGCGGCTTAAAGCTTTCGGTGCATAATGACCACCGCATTTGCGTTGAGAGCAATTGCACCAACGCCGAACACGGCAATGTGCTTACCTTTAAAGGCATAAACGATTTAAGCGAGATTAAGAGCGACGGCAGCTATTATTTAAAAAAAGATGTAGTACTGGACGATATGTGGGTATGCCTTTATAATGTCAACCTCTGCCTTAACGGTAAATCGATTATTGGGGGCACCAACAAAGCAACCGTTGGGGTGAACTATGATAAGTGCCTGACGATTACCGACTGCCAGGAAACAGCCGGCAAAATTACCCACAAAGAGGGTAAGGGCGGCAGCGGTATTGAAATCTACGCCGGCGCTACGCTGAACTTTTGGAACGGCTGTATTACCGGCAACACCGACGGCAGCGGCGTATATAACAAAGAGAGCACATTTAATTTATACGGTGGCAGCATTACCGGCAATGTTACCGGCGCAGAGGGCGGCGGTGTGTTAAATACCGATGGCGGCAAGTTTAATATGTACGGCGGCAGCATTACCGGAAACAGCGCTACCAACAGCTACGGCGGCGGCGTGTACAACAGCGGTTTCGGCACGTTTAATCTATATGGCGGTACCATTTCCGGCAATACCGCTTACAGCTACGGCGGAGGGGTGTATAACGGCCGCACATTTAATATGTACGGTGGTACCATTTCCAATAATTCCGCCCGGTTTGGCGGCGGCGGTATAAATAATAGCCGTACCTTCACCATGACCGGCGGCAGCATTACCGGAAATAGAGCTGCAGGTGCCTCCTCCTATGGCGGCGGTATTTATAATAGCTCGAACGGCACAATCAAAATGTACGGCACGCCAACGGTAACCGGCAACAATAAAGGCGGCCAAAAAACCAAGGACGGCAGCATTACCGGCGGCAAGGCCGAAAATATTTACCTACCCGTCGGCAAGGCCATTACGGTTGGTACGGCCGGCATGGAAAACGGCGCCAGCGTTGGTGTTTCGGGCACGCTTGGCAACACGGTTGTAACCGGCACAACCAGCACCACCGGCTTTTTCAGTGATGAGACCGACTGTTTACTAAAACCGGACGACAACGGCGGCTTAAAGCTTGTTCGCGACGCTGCTATTCTTGGCAAATTGCTTGTTCAGAAAAACGGCGACGAAATGGCCGACGGCAAAAAGACCTATGACGCAAACGCCGTTGTGTTTGCGAACGCGGGTTTAAAAATTGGCGGCGCTGTTGTTGACGACGCAGCCTACACCTACACCTGGCAGGAAAAGCTGGAAAACGGAACCTACAACACCCTAACCGGCCTTGCCGGCTCTACCGGCCCTGCCAACGCGGGCGACTATAAACTAATCGTAACGGCAACAAAAAATAACGAGGAGATGGCCAGCGCGACCTGGAGCTTTACCATTGAAAAGGCAAAGTTGACCGTTACCTTAGAGGTAAAAGACAAGGTGTACGACGGCACCGCCAACGCGGCTGTAAAAATAAAAGATGTGGTTGGCAAGGTTGAAGACGATAAGATAACCCTTGGCCTGCAAAACGAAGAATTTGCAAGCGCCAATGTTGGTACCAATATTGCCGTTACCGCAAATTTAAGCATTACGGGCGAGTCGGCAAAGAACTACACCGCACCCCAAACGCTGCAGGGCAAGGCGAGCATTACCCCCAAGGCATTAACGGTGAAGGCCATCGCGCAGAATAAGATCTACGACGGCACTGCCAACGCAACCGTAAAGGCTGAGCTGGACCCAAGCGGCGTGGTTGAAAACGACGAGGTTGTGCTGGTTACAAGCGGTGTAACGGCGCTCTTTAACAATAAGAATGTTGGTGCCAATAAACCCGTTACCCTTACCGGCAGCTATGCGCTTTCGGGTAGTGCCGCCGGGAACTATACGCTAATTCAACCGGCCGGCTTAACGGCAAAGGTAGAGAAAAAAGAGCTGACGATTGAAAACCTTGCGGTTGCCGATAAATTTTATGACGGCACCAACAAGGCAACCCTTAGCGGCACCCCAACGCTTTGCGGCGCAGCAAATGGCGACGAGGTGGCCCTTGCAAACGGCACGCCAAGCTTTACCGGCGCGGCAACGGGCAAGAATATTGCCGTTTGCTTTACCGAGTTTTTGCTTAGCGGCGCCGATAGCGGCAACTACATCTTAATTCAGCCTAACGGCATTACGGCAAGTATTAACCCGTATGTTTCTAATAAAAGCGAATACAAAGTCAACGCGAATAATTGGCTGAACACCAACTTTACCGTTACGGCAGAAAATGGCTGGCTGCTTTCCTACACCAATACGGCCGAGGGCGAGTGGGTTAATGCTTTAACCGCGTCGCAGGAAAATAATAACGGCACGCTGCGCTTTTATGTAAGAAATAAGCAAAGCGGTATTATTTCTGAGGAAATTACCGAAACCTACAAGATTGATAAAACCGCGCCTATCGGCGAAATTCGAATTGACGAACTTAATTGGTGGCAAAGGTTTGTAAACACTATTAGCTTTAACCTGTTTTACAGTAAGAAACAAGAGGTAACGGTTACCGCAAGCGACAACGGCAGCGGTGTGAAAACAATAGAGTACCTTTTAACTGCCAGCGATTTGAGCAAGGAGCAGCTTGCAGATAAGACCTTTACCGAGTATAAAACCCCCGTTGGCCTTGAGCCGGACGAAAAACTGATTGTTTATGTAAAGCTTACCGATAACGCAGGCAATGTAGACTATTTTCGTTCGGACGGTATTGTGCTGGACGCAACTGCCCCGGTGATAAACGGTGCAGAAAGCGGCAGGACCTACTGTGCCGCCGTTACGCTGACCGTTACCGACAATTACCTTGCTGCCGTGACGGTAAACGGCAAGAAAGCAGCCTTAACAAACGGCAAGCTGATTCTTGAGCCGGCAGCGGGTGAACAGATCGTAGTTGCAACCGATGAGGCCGGCAACAGCACCACGCTTGCCGTAACGGTTCAAAACGGCCACACTTGGGGCGAGTGGACCCAGAACAACAATAATAACACCCACACCCGCACCTGTTTATTTAACGCAGCGCATACCGAAACAGCGAGCTGCTACGGCGGCACCGCCACTTGCCAGAAAAAAGCAGTTTGTAAGGACTGCCACGAGCCCTACGGCAGCTACGGTGCGCATGATTGGGATACCACCGTTTGGGGCTATGTAGGCGCCGACGGGCACGCCCACACCTGCAAAACGGCAGGCTGCACCAGCAAGGCAGATTTTGCAGCGCACACCCCGGGTGCCGCCGCAACCGAA
>URRK01000005.1 GCA_900550315.1 uncultured Oscillospiraceae bacterium
CGGTGGCGCCGCTGTCGGTTCCACCGTGCCCAATACCTAAAAATACTTTGCTCATAAGTACGCCTCCTAAAATTCCTTGTTTTCGCCGGTTTTTAATTCTTTCATGTACCGGTCTGCCTCAATGGCGGCCTTTGTAAAGCTGTTGTTTTTCCACCAGCTCCACGCAGCTGCGCCAATGGTTACCGCAAGCGTTACCGCCTCGTAAATTAAATCATCCGAAAACGGTAGCGGGTTTTTACCCAGTGCGGTTAATACCTGGTTGGCCAAAGCTACCAGCAATACCAAGGTGCGAATAACGGTTTCTTTACTGATTTTCATTTTTGTGTACCTCCTGTTTATTTTCACTTTAAAATAAGTGCCAAAATTGCGCCCAAAACGGTGCCGACTACGCCGGTCAAAATGCTGCCGATAACGGCCCGCCGGTAATACTTCATGTCCTCGGCCGGCGCGTGTTCCACCGTATCAAGCCGGTCGGATATGTTGTCTACCTTTTCGGCCGTAGCCTTGGTGCTGATTGCCAGCTCCTTTACCGCTATGGTCAGCTGCCGGGTGTCTTTCATTTCCCGTTTTACCTCATCCAGCTGATGAAAAATATTTTTGTCGTTTGCCTCTAAGGCTGCCAAACGCTCTGCCACATGGTCCTCCATTGGTTACACCTCACTTTCGGTTGTGGTTTAAAACAGCAGCCGGTTACAGCACTGTTAATGCTGGTTCAGCGCTGTTAATAGCGTAGCTGCGGCCGTTTTTACGGCGGTTAGGTCCTCGGCCTCGGAAAGGCTTTGTGCAAAGGTTTTAATAGCACTGGTTTTTAATGCCAATTCATTAACAGAGGTAAAAGAGGTTACTTGCCAATGGCCAAGACCGCCCGCTGCACATAAAATGTCTTTATACCCCCAATCAATAACATCGGCGAAAAAGGGAGCGTCTAATATATGAATACATCTGTAGCCGATATTTCCAACTGTAAAATGCGCGCCTTTTGGTATTGAATAAACATTACCCGGTTCATCCGCCGGCGTGTTCAGCAGCGTAATACTGTTTTTAGCAACATACAGCCCGGCCGGTAAATCGTCTGCTAAAATATCAATAGTGGTTGCGGTGTACTCCTTAAATTCGCTGCCTAACCCGGCTATTTTTGCCTCTAAGGTTCCAAGCATTACAACGCTGCTGTCTTTCGTTCCTTGCTTTCCAACCTCAGCCGAGCCGTCTTTGTTTACCACAAAAGCATTACTGCGGGCTGTGTCGGAAGTTCCGTTGCCGACAATGAATGCAGCATTACCATTGATAACATTAAAACCACCCACGACAACTTGGTCCATGTATTTTGCTTTAAGTCCTGTACCTAATGCAAACGCACGCCACACATCTGCAACATTATTTACGCCAAGTGCAACTGATTGTGTATTTGCAACATTGCAATAACCTGCCGCAACGCCATAATGTCCTGTAACTTTATTGTTACGGCCAAGCATTACGCCCTGCAATATTTTATTTTCAACACTTTCGCCAACAACAGCATTGTCTAAACCAGCCAAAATACAACCAGCAGCATTTTCGGCTAAATTACTTTGTCCAGTGATAAAGCAGTTTTCAGCGCCTTCTTTGGCAGTACTGCCTTGTCCCGTTGCGAAATTTCCCTTGCCTTTTATGTTATGAAATAAGCCAAACGCCGCAGCACAATAACCGTTTACAATATTTCTATAGCCCGTTACAAAGTCATTTTGACCATGCGACTCATTGTACAGACCAAATGCGGCTGCGTTAAAGCCTGGTACTTTATTCCACGAACCTGTTGCAAAGGCAGCACCGCCGCTGGTTTCGTTATTTTGCCCGCCAAGAATAAAATCAGCATAACCATTTGTTTTATTACTACTACCACCAATAATAGCGCTGTTTTTGCCAAAGGCTTTGTTACTGCCACCACCAATAGCAGCTGCTGCATAATAAGCAGTATTTTTATTACCCATAGCTACGCCGTATTTGCCAACCGACTTTGAACCTTTACCTGTTGCAAATGAAGTATCCATTTGCGCCTCAGTGCTAATACCGCCTGCCAGTGCCGCAGTACCAATGCTTTGGCTGCCAACAGTCGGCTTTGCAATAATGCGAAAATAAGGCGCAGTTAAGCCTTGCGGAAAGTTTTCGGGCAAAGCGTCACTGTGCGGCACTGCGTTACCGTAGCCAACGCCGTTTTCAACCGGCAAATGGTCAACCGTTACAACCTTGCCGTTAATGGCTGTAATTTTGCCTACATCCTCTACATTCGCATAGCCACTGGCCGTAATGGAATAAACATCACCCACCGCAAGGCCATATACACCGTCTAAGGTAAAGGTTTTTGCGGTTTGGTCGCACGCCGTAATTAAATACGCTTTGGAACCGGCAGACGGTGCGCTGGACTGATCAGGCAGCGCGGCGGTTTTTAACCCGATTTGGCTTTGAATTTTTTGCATTGCGGCCTTTAGGTTATAATCGGTTGCAATTTTAGAAACAACAGTGTAGCTAAGCTCCGACCCCATAATAGTGCTGGCGTAAAAGTAGTTATAGCCGTTTCTAAAGGCCGGCACTTCGTTATATTCCGGCAGCAGACAATCGTTTAACAGCCGTATTTCAAAATTGGTATAATCCCCACCAATTTCGCTGTCGTAGTAAACAAAAACGGAAAAAACCGCGTCTTTCGGAATGTAAAAGTTTTCGGTTTCACCCTGCGCGCGTACCAACTTCATATTCTGCGCCGCTTTGTAAAACCCGTTTTCCAGCTGCGGGCTGGCTGTTACATCTAATTCGGTGCCGGTTAGATCGGTAGTGCCAAGGGCCAGGCAAGCCAGTTTAGCATTTTCGGCAGCTTGCGCGCTATTGGCCGCTGCGGCGGCACTTTGTGCGGCAGCGTCTTTGTATTCGCCGGCCGTAGTGGCGCTATTAGCTGCAGCCCGCGCACTTTGGGACGCCATATCTTTGTACTGGCTGGCTGCGGCTGCGCTATCGTACGCATTGGTGGCGCTTTGGACTGCTGTGCTTTTGTATATGCCGGCTGTGTCCGCACTTTGTTTTGCGGCATTTTTGTACTGTTCAGCCAGGGCGGCACAGTCAGCAGACTCTGTAGCGCTATTAGCCGACTTGGCAGCACTATTGGCCGCTGCGGTGGCGCTACCCTGCATATCGTCCCGCAGCTTTTCCAGGTCACCTATAGCCAACAGCTCGCGGTGCAGCGTTTGGTATTCGTCGGTTGAAACAATATCCAAACTGTCCTGCAAATTCTCGCCCACATCAATTTTAAACCGCGGGGTGGCAATTACATGCAGGGTGCCGTCAGCGTCGGCGCTGCTCAGTTCTAATTCGCAAATAACAGCCCCAACAGCAGCAAGCATTTGCGCGGTAATTTCAACAATAATGCTGTTGCCGCTAATAGCGCAATCGTTCAACACCTTTTTGTCGTCCGGCTTTAGGGCGCTAACGGTAACAACCGTAATGTTATCGTCTTGCAGCAAGTAGGGCTTAGCATTTTCGCAAAGCGAAATAATTGCTTTTGTACTCCCGGTTTCGTTTTTTAAAGCCGAAAGGGTATATTGTATTCCTTGTTTATGAACATCTAAAGTAAAACGGTATTCTCTTCCTTTCACGGTATAACCTCCTTTTTACCAACCTTAACACATAAGGGGTGCGGATTTCTAACCCACACCCCCCTGTTTTTAAAAAATATTTTTTTTGCTTTCCTCCTCCTCGTAATCGGCAAGCCATTTTTTGCAGATTTTCGCAATATCCCCGGAAGTGCCGTACAGCTTGGAACGGCCCATAATCATGCGGATTTCTTTGCGCTTTTTCTCGTTACCGGAAATGTACTGACTTTTGTAATACCGGGTAAAGGCCGCGCGCACACTGCTGTTTACCGCCTTTTCCCGTTCGGTGCTGCTCTCGTTCGGGTAGTTTGCTTTGCGCTTGTTCTCGGCTTTTTCTTTCATGCGGTTTAATTTGCTTTCGGCACTTTCAAAGTCCTCGTTTAAAACCGCCTTGCCGTAGCTGTTTACAAAATCAGCCGACTTCAGCTCCCCGAGAATGTTTTCCTGCATACTTTCGGTAATGCCGGCCAGGCTGGTTTCGGAAAGCGGCTTGGAATTGAATATGGTATTGATTAAACCCTCGGTGTCCCGCAAAATGTTCCTTAACGGAATGCCCGTAAGTGTTGAAACGGAAACCACCAGGTCCTTAACCTTTTCACCAACGCTTTTGTTTTCGTCGCCCAAGTCTTTCAGCGCATTAACAATTCCGCTTAAAGCCGACATATCCATGCGGTTTAAATCGTAGCCTTGATATACAGACCAAAGGTCCTTAACATACGGTATCATGCCAAGCGGGTTAATAGAATTTAAAAGATTAGCGGGGATTGCGCCCAGGTATTTGTCAATGTAGGTTTTATCCTCGTCATCATCACGCATGGCGCTGACAAGAGAGAGGTAAATAGAATTTAACACCCCGGCAATAAAAACGGCCTTTGCTGCTTTAAAAATGCACTTTGCTCCCTCCCGGCCGCCAAGGCGGGTACCCTCTATAACGCCGTCTATCAGCATATTCAGCGAGGTAATTGGCTCATCCATAAACGCAACGGCCATTTGAACCGCCCCGTTTTTCGACCGGCGCAGCTCGCACCGCGAAAATACCGAATCGTACACCTGTGTTTCGGTTATAACCTTTGTAAACTGCCGGCCGCACTCCTGGTAAAAGGCCTCGCTTTCTGTGTTAAACCGGCCGGTGTCTTTTACCATTAATTCCACCGCGTTCCAAATATGGCACCAGGTCAGCTCGTCCATTTTGCCGGGCAGATAGCCAAACACATTATCCCGGTAATCGGAGTTCTTGGGGTCTACAAAAGCAGCAACCTTGCCAACAACCCCCTCCGGCGCCTGAGCTTTGGAGTTAGCATAGCTTTCCAGCGTTCGGGATATGCTAATATTGAAATAGCCCATTTCTTTTAAAACGGCAACCGGGGCGTATTTTTTAACCTTTTCATAGTCCCGTTTCATGGCAGTAGATTTAATTAAGTATTTTTCCGGGACCAAAGCCGTGGCGCGTCCAATAGCTGACGGCTGCTGAATGGCTACGGAAAGGTTGGCAAGCACTGCCCCCTTTTTGGCAAGGCCAAGCAGTTTGTTTTCAACCGACGCATCGGCCACGCGAACGCCGCCGCAAACATCCCGGTAAAAGGCCTCAATGGCGTCGGTTACAGGCTTTCCCCAGGCGTTTTCAATGGCAACCCGCACCCCGCTGGCCGGCTTTAAGCCGTTTTCGTCCGACTTGTAAAATTCGTGGTACTCGTACACGCGCCGAAAGTCCTCTAACGGCAGCGTTAGGCCATGGTATGTTGCCATTTCTGAAACATGTTCAAAGTAAACGCTTGTAAAATCGCCCAGTACAATGGGGTTTACGGCTTTTTCGTTCAGCTCTTGGGTAAAGCCGCGATTTTTTGGGGTAGACGGCGCAGTGTTTTTGTCTTTTGCTTTAACGGGTAAAAAGTTTTCGCTGCTGCGAATGGGCCAGTAGTTTTTATCGGTATACTGGTCCATTTTGTACAATTGCCGTGAAACCTCGTTGCCTTTGGCGGCAAGCTCTTTGGAAAGGTAACTTTGCAAATCGTCTACAAACTGCTTTTGCTTTTGGGTTAAGGCGTTGTTAACGGTAACAAAATCGGCCTCGGTCAGCTGCACCGGCGTTTTGTCAATAGAAATCTTGTGTTTGTCAACCTTTACAGCCTTTTCGTGAACATAGCCGCCAACCGTTAAATGTTTTCGGTAGGCCTCGCGCTTAGTGGCCGCATATAAAAACATCAGTTCCTGCACGGTAAAATTCTGCTTGCCCCCTTTTTCCAGGTACAGCGTTTTTACCTCGTCCCCCTCTTTTAGCTTAAAGCCGCTTTGCTCAAATGCGTTGATGTAACGCTCCGTGGCCTCGTCGCAATCGGCACCCACAACATCCTCACCGGCGCGCAGGTTTTCGTAAAGGTGCATAAGCTCCTCGCTGCCAACCATTTTAAACAGCGTTCTTGGCTTAAAAAATTTAAGGCCCTGCCGCATAAGCCATTGGGTAATTCCCCATTCCTCAAAAGATTTGCGAATTAAACGCGCCCGGCTTTTTTCCTCAAAAACAATTTTTTGGCCGGATTCGGTAACAGCTTTGCTGCGGGTTTCACGGAACAGCTTGTTAGAGTCCGTAATGTAGCCAGATACCGTGCAAATAACCTTATACGCCTTGTTTAAAGTGTCAAGGTTTAATTTACGAAGTGTACGGTTGTTGATTTCGGCCGAAAGTGCCTCTAACATTTTTGTAATATTTTCGTCATAGGCACGCGGGTAGGTAGTTTCCAGCTCGCTGTATTTGGCCTTAAATCTGTCTAAGCGTTCGCTAATATTCAGTTCCTGTTTTGTTTTGTACGAAAATGCCTCTAACAGCTGCGCAACCATGCCCTGCAATTCCAGCGGAATGTGCTTTTTAACGGTAGGTTTATCTAACTTTTTGGCAAACTCGCTCAGCCGGTCCCGAATTTGGCGAATTTTGGCCGTTTTCATTTGCCGCTGCCGTAAATTTTGAACCACCTGTTTCCCGTGCTGCTGCATTTGCTGCATTTGCTGCATTTGCTGCATTTTAGAATTCCGTACATTTTTCAGTTTTTCGTTATAATGGGCCTTGGTGTCTTGAACCGTTTGCTGAAACTCGCCGCGCAGCTCCCGTATTTTGGCATTGTGTTTTTGCTTAAGCTCGGTAATTTCCTGCTGCTTTTTGTCGGCAAAGGTGTGCATGGTAGATACATTCCAAAACTTATCGTAAATATCTGCGGCAATTTGCTGCACCATTTCGCTGGTGTTTACCTGCTCAATGTAGTAAGAGGCCAACCGGGCCGCGTCGTAAATTTCCACCAGCTGCAGCGGTTGATCCGGCTCGGTAAGGTCTTGTTCAAACGCGCCGGGGTACTTTTTGCTTAGCTCCTGCCAGGCAACATCTAACGGCGTGCCTTTATCGGTTAAAGTAAATTTACCCATGTTTTGCTTGCGGAATTCGTTGTAAGAACCGTAAATTTCGGCAACCTCGCTTTTTTGCTGCTCGCTCAACGCAATTTTGCAATCGCGTATGGCCTTGGTTAGCTCCTTATAGTACGGAATTTCAACCTTAGCCGGGCGAATATCCTCGGCCAGGTCGGTTGCAATGCCAACCGCTTTTTCATAAAACGCCTCGTAGCTAACATCTTTGCCCGCTGCCAGCCAGTTGTAAACCTCCTCCAACCTGGGTGCAAGCTTTTGGCTGCTGTAGCTGCTGCCGGCGTTTTTGCAAATAATTTCGGCTACCATTCGCACCTGTGCCGGGCTTACCAGCTTACCGTGGGTCAATTGCTTGGTAAGCTTTAACGCCTTATTCAACCCCTTAATATCCTGCTCCAAAGCGGCGTTGCGCTTTTTCAGTTTTTCCAGCTCGCCAAGGGCCTCGTAAGAATTTTCTGCCCTGCGGAGTGAATTTTTTCCGTCCTCTGGCATAAAATAGGTATTGACATCTGTCCCATTTTGTGGTACATTGGTGTCAGAGACAGATGTGTTGCTACCGTTCTCCGCATTTAAGCGGTTGGATGGCGAACGCACATCTGTTTTTTTAATTTCAAAAGAAGTTTTTGAAAAATCAACAACATCATAAAGGACCATTTGCTTGCCTGTGGTAAAGCCCACAATTACCTTTGCAGAATAATCGTTATTGCCAACCCGAATTAGCACATCACCGCGTGCAAACTCTTTAAAATTGTCTTTGCGGGTGTGTTTTAAGTCCTCGTTAATATAATTTGTTGAGGCCAGCACAATATCGTCAAGGTTATTGGCCGATTTAAATTTATCTGCATAAATCACCTGATTATTTTCGGCGTACCACCGTGAATTTTTTGAATTTGTAAATTCGTTTCGTGACCTTTGGTTAACCTTAATCAGTCTGCCGCTAATCGGAATACCGTTTGAAAAGTTTTCGGAAATTTCCTGCTTAACGGTCTCAATCCACTTGGTTTTCGGAACACCGGCCAAAATATCTTTGTCAATTACAGCAACCGGTTTGTTATCTACTGTATAGCGTAAGGAATATTTTGTACCGTCCTGCATAAAATTAGTATTGACATCTGTGTTGCCTTGTGGTACACTGGTGTTAGACAGCTTACCAAGGGACTTAGAGCCCACGACCGCCACTATTTTTGTGTGTGACGGTAAGCTGTCTTTATTTATTTTGCCAACGCTATAAACCGTTGCAACCGTTCCGTTATTTCCAACAGACAGCTTTAGTTTGTAATATGAGCCGTCAAAATCCTGGAAATATGCAGTTCTGTATGAAAAACCGTCCTTTGCAAAATCGTGTGATTTTGTATCGGCGGTTCTTTTTTTGCCCCCGGTTGATGTTTCGGCAATTTCATCAATGTGTGCTTCGATATTCAATTTAACCCGAAACTCGTCATTGGTCATGAGAACTCTTTGGCCTTTTTCGTATTTATAATTATCTCTCGCCTTTTTGGCGGTTTCGTCCTTTGTTATTGTAAGAACATCACCGTCAATAGTTTGAATATCAAGGCTTTTTTCGCCCTCAAGCAGCTCGTTAAAGAAATTGGTGATTTGTTTACGCCAATCTGCTATATTTTCACCGCTAATTACATTGCGGCTTGCCTGAACATAGGTATTTCCGTTTTCAAGGGCCACAATGCTGTACTTAGCCTGGCCTTTATTTTTTTGAACCAGCTCATAATTATTGTGCTGCTTTACCGCGCCAACCAGGGCCTTGTCCCAAATTTTCTGCAGCTCGTCCATGTGCTGCTGCATAGCCTTAGCCTCATTGCCCAAATAAGCGCCTTTAAAGGCCTTTTTAATGTCGGCAAACAATTCCTTTAAGAAGTCGGTTATTTTTTGAAACAGGCTCTTGTTTTCGGCTGCCAGCTGCTCCATAGCCTTGCTGTCTTGCAGCATTTGGGTGCAGGCGTCGGCCGTTATTTCCTCCACGGCGTTTTCAAAGTCAAGAACAACGCCCTGGTCGTCATACTCAGCCATTCTTTCAATAGCGCGCTGCTCAATGCTTTTGCCCTCAAAGCCGTTTAGGTGCTCTACAACAAAGCTTTGCAGCTCCCCGTACATTTTGGCGTTGTATTCGCTTATAAAGTGGGTCAGCTCGTGGGCCGCCGTTTGCAAAATAGCAGTGTAGGTGTCAAACACGCCGTTTTTACCGGCGTTAATATCCAGGTATACGGTTCCGTTTTTGTAGTAGCCGTTGGCCTCAGTGTAGGTTCCGTTTTTGGCTTTGGAGTTGTACAGCTCAAACCAAATACCGGTAACATCCGAAATTTTACGCAGTGCCCGAATAGAGGCGTTTTGCTGCTCGCTTAAACTGCTGGCCTTAACACCGGCCGGCAGCTTTACCACCCCGCTGTTCTTTTTGCCGCGGCGCCGTTTAAAGGTTTGGTTTTCCTGTTCTAACGCCCGGGCGGTTTGGCCCATTTTAAAGGCAGCCTGCAGCTGCTCCGGCTGCAAAAGGGAGGCACTGGGGCTGTTTTGGGCCATTTCCAGTGTTGTGCCGGCGGTGCGGCCGTAGGTGTAGGCCAGCTCAAACGCCGGGGCGTATTCCGAAAGGCTTTGCTGCGGGTTCATATTATAAATGTCAATATAATTCTGCGCCAGCTTACCGTATTCGGCCGCATAAGCAATAACCTCGGAGGTTTTTTCATCCACAAAGCTAAGCTCGTCTAAATTGGTTCCGTTTACCGTAACCCCGTCGTCCTTTACCTCAACATCCTTTAAATCCTGCGTTGTAAGCTTGCTGGGAGTTTTGTTTTTAATTTTTTTGTATTTTTTAATTTTGCTAAGCTCCAGCTCGGCGTTTACCACCGGCTCGGAAAGCTGCAGCGCGTTTGCCAGGCCTGAATTGGGGGTTTGCAGTTCTTTTATTGCAGCAGCAACACGCTCGTTCGACTCGCCCTTTTTTAAAGCAGCGTCAACAAGCTTGTTTTTCTCGGTTTTTTCCAGCAAGTTTGTAAGCTGCTGACCGAGAGCGCGTGGGCGTATATCCCCTGCAACATTTTTCAGTGTGTTCAGCACCGAGGCAACATGGTTGTTCCCGTTAACAATTTTTCGCTCGTTTACGGTCAGCTTTTCACCCGCATAGGCGCGTACCACCACTTCGCTCAGCCGGTCGCTTAATTGCGGGTCGGAACCCTCGTTTTCTAAATACTGCGTAACAATACCCTTTAAAGCGGTTTTGGCGTTTTTGTTTAACTTATTTTGGGCGTAGGCCTCGGCAGCAAGCTGCAAACGGCCAATATCGCTGTTTTTAACGCTTTTGCTGTTTACAAGCTCGTTTGCCTGATTGTAAAATTCGCTTTCCCGGTCGGCCCTTAAGCCGGTTTGTATTAGGTTGCCGGCATTGTTGCGCAGCGAAACATCTTTACCTACACTGCCCAGGCGGGCATTATCGGAAATCTTACCGTAGCCGCCCATAACGCCGCCGGCCAATGCCCCTGCAAGAAAATCGTTACCCATTTCCATAGCCAGGTCGCCCGCGGCAGCCGCAAAGGCAGATTTTTCGTCCTTGCCCTCGGCCATATAGGTTTTCATGCTTTGAACAAACTCGGACTTATCGCCGGCAACTATATAGTCGGCCAGGGTGTTTAAAATATCGGAGGCGGCCTCCTCGCTGCCCTCGGCCACAAAGTTTTTGGCCAAATAAAGCGCCGTTTTTTTCGGGTCGCCCAAAAAGGCCTCAATGCTGTATTTTTCGGTCAGCCATTCGGTTGCGCCCGCAATGGCGCCAAGGGTTACAGACTGGTTATCCGAAAGGCCGCGGTTTTTGGCCTCAATAACCCCGTTGGTTGCCGCCTGGGAGCTCATAATGCCCTGCACAATTTTCCCGGTCATTTTTTCGGCGGCCTCGGCGCTGCCTGCAAGGGTTCCAAAGCCGCGGGCAATTAATATATCTATTGCCATATCGCCAATAGAGGTAGCCGCACCGTACAGCGTGGTACCAATCGGTGTGCCTAAAAACTCCCAATCCAACAACTCGCCGGCCTTTTCCCCTGCTTTAGCGCGCAGGGCTGTGGTAACCTGCGAATCCAAATGCGCCGGGGAGTTTACATCAATATTCTCACCTTTAAAATTTTTTAAGACATCCTCCACTATACCCTTGCCGGCCCCCAAATTGGTGGCAAAGCTCCGAACGGTACCTAAAATTGGATGCTCGTCTGCAAATTGGGTAGTTTTTGCAACCTCGTTGGCCGTCATTTGCTCGTTAATTTGCGGGGAAATGTAGTTTAAATATTCCTCGGCCTGTTCTTTGCCCTGGGTGTTGTAAATGTAGTTTAGGTTCGCCTTTTGGTCGTCGGTTAGGTTGCTGTACTTGGTCAGCTGCTCGTTGTTTACCTCAGCACCCGCTGTTCCGGTAGAGCGAAACGCAAGAATTTTATTTTTTCTTTCGTCGTCGGCATTAATAAATTCAACAATTTTGTCAATATCCCCAAACGGTTTTGAAAGGCTAAAGTTTGAATATCTGTTTTGGGAGGTATAGGCCGAATTTTGGGCGTAGTCCTCCCGGCTCGCCAGGTCGGAAAAGCGCTTTTTATCGTAAGCGGCCTTTTTAGCTTTGTAATCGTCTATATAGCCGCTGTTTTGCGCGTTAAAGTCACCCAGCGCAACAAAATCAACCGCCTTTTGCAAAAGGCCCGGTGCGTTCTCGTCCTTTTTCTGCTTGGCGGCGTCAACCATTTTTTTTAAATCGTCCAGCGAATACTCGTCATACTTAATGGTTTCGGCGTAGTTTTTCAGCCACTTGTCCTCATCCTCGGTAACCTTACCCTGGTGCCGGCTTTGGTTGTAGGCCTCCGAGCCGATCCAGTCGGTCAGCTCCTTATAGGTCTTGCCCTTATACTTTTTGGTAAAGGCCAAATTGTTTACGGTGTTTTTGTAGGCCTCCTCACCGCCCACCTGTTCAACGCTTTTCTGCATGGTATCCAGCGAAGTGCGCAAATTGTTTAAATCGCTAAAAGTTTGGTTGCGCTCCTTTTCGCCAACGCCGGAAAAAAAGCTTAAATACTCGTAATCGCTTTGGTACTGTTCCAGTTCGTCCTTTAGCTTTTGGCGCCGCTGCGGGTTTATATAGCTGCCGCTTTCCAGCTCGTTTGTAAAATCCGAAATATTTTTGCTGTTGGCCGAAAGCCGGTTTAAACGCTCCCGGTATTCGTCCTCATTAACATTAAAAACAACTTTAGACTTTTTCGGCCCGAATACAACTTTACTCATTGCTTAATCCCCCTCTTATTTCGGCATTGCGCTTTTTTGAATGTACATATTTTTAGAGCCATCCCAGTAATAATACTTGCCGGTCTTTCGGTCAATCCACAGATTTTGGGAACGGCCGTTAATTTCCATAGACCCTTTAGCCGCAACGCTCAGCTTATGCCCGTTCACATTATTCGGCTGGTAGCCGTTAGAAAACACGCCGTTTTTAATATCCTTATTGGTGGTGCCGGTGTAAGGGTTTACGCCTTTTTTCAGCGTATAGGTCTGGCCGGTTCTGTCGTTCCGAAAGGTGTATTCGTCCCCGTTGTTACTTAAATAGGTGTAAAGGTCGGTTTCCTTTTCCGCCTCGGCCGCAGCCTTTGCCTTGGAGGCTGCCGCAGCCGCCTGGGAAAGGGCGTATTCCTTTTGCCACTGTGCGTCTGCAACCTTGTCCCGTTCCCGCTGGTAGGCCATTTGGGCGTTGTACTGCCGCTGATTTTCGGCAAAGGTTTGGTTGTACTGCCGTACATTCTCGTTAAAGGTTTGGCCGGCACGGGCGTCGCTGTTTTCCATTTGGGCCAGGTTATCCAAATACGAACGCTCGGTTACATAGCGGTTGTAGCCCTCCTGGTGCTCATTGGCATAAAGGTTATATTTACTCAATAAATTTTCACCGGCCTGCTGGTAAGCGTTTAAGGCCATGGCGTAATATTCCGGGATATTATCATTAGCCTTTTGCATATACTGGTTGTAGGCCTGCTGACCGGCCGAGGTGGCGTAAGAATTGGCATAGCCGCCCGTTAAGGCCGAAGCCTGGCCAATGGTGTCCTGCATGGCGGTTTTACCCAAAGCCTTGTACTGCTCTTTGCCCTGCTGGTACAGCACATCCTTGCCAAGGTCGTATTGAAACTCCTTGCGGTTTACATACTGGTCGCGCAGCGCGTCCTTTGCGCCCTGGCTTTGGTAAGTGTAGCCTTTCATGCTGTTGCGTTTATTGAAAGTATCGTTGCTTTCGCCGTATAATCGTTTAATTGCCATAGGTATTGCCTCCGTTTTTTCTTTAAGCATAACAAATGCAGCACCTAAATTTCTAACCCCTACCCCCTAAAAATTAAAATAAAAAAAGCACCCGTAAAAACGAGTGCTTGACAAAAGCTGAAATTGTGTTATAATGAATGTGGTAAGGCGAACCGATAGACGGTTAGCCCTCATTTAAGTAATCTAAAAAGGATTAGACCGCTTGCTTGGAGGCTGGGCGGTCTATTTCTTTTTTATTGTCAACAGGTAACCAGTAGCAAAAATAATAATTAAGATTATATATGCAGCTTGTTCCATTGGCAACGCCCCCTTTCGAGGGCAAGACTTAACCGCCTACCGTTTCAGGCTCACCTTATCACATTGCCTATTATAACAGCCCCCGACAGATTTTGCAACCGCTTTTTCTGTCGGGGGTTACTTTTTATGCCGTTGGCTCGTTAAGCTGCGCCTTAACCGCAGCCAGTTCAGTTTTAACAGTTTGCAGCTCTTGCACCAGCAGCGCAATAATTTCCTCATACCGCAGCGTCTTGGTTACGGTGCCGGCTTCGGCCCCGGTGCTGTCTGTGTCGGGAACGCTCGCAATTAAAGCCGCGTCATTGGCCGTTAGCCCGGCGTTTGTAATGGCCTGTTCCACCTCCTGCGCCACAAAGCCAAGATGTGTTGGCCCGGTTGCATTACTGCCAAATTGAAAGGCGCGGGGTTTTAAATTATCAAACAGCTTTGAATGATTTTGAGATAGGTTGGTAACGCTGCTTTGTGCTTTTTGGTCGGCCACCGTGCCAACCGGCTCGGTTACATGAACCGTGCCGCCCGTTATGTTGGCCTGCGGAATACAAAAGCCCGATTTACTTACACCGCACAGCTTTTGCCCGTTTTGCCAAATGCTCCATTCCTCCGGCGTAATGCGGGTTTTTATGGGCTCGGCAACCGAAACCTCCCGCTTTTGGCCGCTGCTGTCTGTAACCTCAATTTTTCCGGCTACAAGGCCGCTTTCAATACCATATACCGGTGTGCCGGTGCTGTTCAGCAGCCCGCCTTTAAAATAGTGCTGCCATTTACTGTCGTGAGCCTGCGTTTTTTCGTAAAGCTGCAAAAAGCCAACGCTTTCCCCGTTTATATTCAGTTTTGTATTTCGCAGCAGGTTGCTAAAGTTATCGTTAAAAGATTGCTTATCCATCAGCGCTTTGGCAATGGATTCGCTGTCACTTACCAGCACCGCAGCATTTTTAATCAGGTCTTTTTTCATGGCTAAAATGCCGTTTAAATACCCGTCCCCGGTGTAACCGTCATTTTGCCCCGCAGTAGATTCTATCATTTTAGAAATGTTTTGCATAAAATCGGTTGGGGATTGCTCCGAAGTGTTTCGATTCAGCTTTTGCTGCAGGTCATAAAGGTAGTCCCATATTCTGCTTAGCTGTTCCTCAACCGAAAGGTTTGAGGCGGCCGCCGGGCGGTTTGGCGGAAAAAAATATTCCATTAGGTTTCGCTCCCCTTTTCAATTTTAAAAGTCATGGCATAAATTTTGCAGGGCCCGTTCCCGCTGATTTTAAGCTTAAAGCGGTCGCACCGGCGCGGCACCATTGGCAGCTCTATATTTTGCACCGTGTCAGCCCCGTTAACGGTTCCAATTTGCTCCCACGGGCCAAAATCAAACTGCAACTTTACATCTGCGTAGGCACCCTTTTGCAGCCACAGCCGAACAAACAGCTTTTTTACGCTTTGCCGGTTAGGCTGCATATACCCAATCGGTGCCGTTTCAATCATCCACGGAAAATCTTTTTCGTCAGTGCCGGCCGAACCACGCAGCGCCAACAGGTTTTTGTTTTGGTCAACCGCATAAAGCTCGTTACCTACCCGGCAAAAGTCAAGCACCTGCAGCTCGTCCTCTTTATGCCACAATCCGTTCCTGAAATTATAGGCCAACAGGGTATAGTCCCCTTTTTCATCCGCAAGCGAAGTATAATACAAATCGCCTACAACGCCCGAAACGGCCTTGTAGTACAGCTTTTTGCCAAGCGCCGCAGAACAAAGACTCGGCAGCGCGCCGTTGTAAACATAAAAACCGTCGGTGCCCTTGTAAAGCACCTCGCTGCCAATTACCTGCACGCTTTTGGCACTGCCCTGCTGCACACCGCTGCACTGAAACGAGGTAAGCGTAAAACTGCTCGGGGTTTTGCCGTATACATGGTGAATTTGGTTTTCCTTAAAGAACACGGGGGTGTTTTGGTAGGAAACGGCCCCGGTAAAATATCCGTCACTGCCCAGTGATACGCTGTAAGCGTCCAAAGCGGTGCCGGTATAATACCGCCAGTTTTTAAAATCGCCCAGCTTACAGCAGTACAATTCGTTTAACACGCCGCTGTCGCTTGGCCCGCAGTAGCACCCCCACAAACGGTTGTTGCACTCCACCACAAAATCCATTTTCGGCACCCGTCTTTCAACGGTAAAGCCCGCAGAAATGGTTTGTTGCTGTTCTAAGGTTCCCTGAATAATTAAATAATCGGTGCCCTTGTCTATAATCAGGTGCATACCGTCTATATCGCTTAGCCCGGTGTTTTTAAAGGAAATGCAATCATCTATTGCAAAATGCTCCCCCACCCCGCTGCAGGTAAATTTAACATAAGAGGTTGGCACCGAAAGCCAGCCGCTAATGCTGGAATACCACACCTTCAGCACATGAGTCTTGCCGGAGGTGTCCAGCCAATAATCCCCGTTAGACGGGTTGGCCGGAGCTACGGCCGAGCTTGTTGGCGTAATAGCGCCACCGTCGGAGGTGCAAGGTGCCAAAACCGCCGTACCGCTTGCCGGGCAAAAGCAGTCCTCCATGTAGCCGCAGTCGCTTAAATCAACGGTGTTAACATACATCTTGTCAGGAAAAATGCAAATATAGGCACCCATGGCAACCAACTGTTTCGGGCAATCGTCCGGCTGGGTTGACAGAATGAGCCCCGTCACCTTTTCGTTGTTAATAAAAAGCGAGGCACCGTCAACATAACATAATGCGCCGCGGCAAATAAGGCCCTGCGGGTTTTCCAGCGTTTTAACAATGCCCCGTTTTCTGCGGGTTGCCAGCAGCGGGTAGTCCTCGCCGGCCATATTTTTCATATCAAAAAATTCATTATCGGCAATTTTTAAATTATGGTTGTACCCTAAAAATTCGTCAATGGTATTGGTTGCGGAATTTACAGGGTTTAATTTAGGTGAATACATAAAACTTACCCCCAAATGTTTGTGAATTTACTCCCGCCCCTGCTATGGTTGCGAATATAGTAGGTTTTAAAAGTGTACAGCAAGGTGTTATAAAGCTCGGAAAAATTGTTGTATTGGGTTGTTTCGTCTGTAAAGGAATAAATTTGCTGCAGCAGGTAATAAACATACAGTTCACAGTATGGGTACGGCACCAGCAATTCCCGGTCCAAGTCCTCCCCTGCCTTATAAGGCTTAATTTCCGGCGTAACCCCTGGCTCGTATACATCAAACAGTTCGTTTTTAAGGGTTGCGTCCAGCTCGTTCAGCCACCCGGCCAAAATATCTGTGCTTACACTATGGCTTTTAAAAGCATTTACTTTGTCAATAATTTCTCGAAGTGTCATAACATAGCTCCTATAAAAAAGGAGCGCATTTGCGTGCGCCCCAAAATTTTATTGCTTTGGCTCTTTAAAGGATTTTTCCTCGGCAAATTCGTAGGCCGCGTCCTCGGCAAGCTGGGCATGTGCCAAAATTTCGTATACCCCCTCCGGGACCTCAACCTCTACGCCGCGGCGAATAATATAGCCTTTTCCGTTTAAGGAAACATATTGGTCTTGGTTTGCGTTGGAACCGGGCAGCCGGGGTAATTTAAATTTTACCCGCTTTTCGGTATTTTTAGCTTTCGGCATATATAACATCCTTTCAAAATTGGGCGGCAGCCAAGAACCGCCGCCCGGGTTTTACAAAAATTAGTTTTCCTCGTCTACGGTGCTATAGGTAGAGCAGCTTTCAACGCGGATCATGCGCTCGGGGTACAGAATTTTAGCGCCATGCTTAAATTTGTAGCCAACCGTGCTGTACATATTCAGCGGGCCGCCGGCCTGCTCCTTGCTGTGAATAATCATTTCCATGCCGGCCTTTTCGGGGTCTACCACGCCGTAGGCCTTGGAACCAAGGAACAGGGTAGCGTAAACGCCCAGGCCCTCGGAGCCGCCCTCTCCGGGGTAAATAACATCATCAGCAGCACAGGTAATGGCGGTTTCAACCGTAATGCTGCCGGCAGCTGCAGCGGTAATCTTGTTTAAGACGCCGCCAATCAGTACACTTCTGCCCTTAATGGCTGCAATATCCTCAGCAGTCAGCGCCTCTTTAACCGCAATGGTGTTACCGGCCGAGGAAACAGCCGTTTTAACCGTAAGGTTGCGGGCTGCAGCGGTAAGATCCTTACCACGCCAAATTTTGCCGTCGTTATATTCAATAAACCGGGCACCCTCCAGCTCGCCGATCTCACCGTTGAAAATTTCGGTTACGGCCGCGTATTTGTGCACATCCTCCCAAGCAGGGTCGCTGCGTAGGTCCTCTGCCACAGACGGGTGAATAATGGCAACATACTTGCCATCAATTTTGGGCGCTTTGTTCTTTTTTAGGAAAGTTACGCACTTTTTAACCAGTGCCCGGGTCATCAGGCAGGTGCCGTCCAGTTTAGAACGGCTGGTAATAACTGTTCCGTCTGCTTTTGGGGCGTACATTACGCTGGTACCGGCCACCAATACATTGCGGGTCAGGGTGTCCTGCGTTGCACCGCCGGCAGCGCCCATTTCCTCTGTAGCACCGTAAATAACATCATCATACGCCTCTAACTCCAAGCGGTCGGAAATTGTGGTGTAGTCACCGTGTTGGGTACACTCTGCCTCAATCTTGGTCATACCAAAATTGGAGCCGTCCGGGTTTACACCCTCGGTCAGCGGGGTAAGCGCCTTGGCAAAGGTGTTAAACTTGCGCCATTCAATTTTATTGCCGTTACCGGCCGGCAAAGGCTGTTTTTCGCCCAGCTGGCTGAAAACCTGGTTTTCACGCGCATTTTCAAGCAATGCGGTGTCGTAAAAGGTTTTCATAGTCGGCGACATGGACGACTGCGTGGTTACCTGAACATTTTGGTCGGCAAATAGCTGTAAATTAATTTTTTCAAACATTTTTTATCCTCCTTGTTTTGGCAAGAAGTCTTAAAATTTCGGCCTCTCACCTGTTTTTCTAAAGTTTTCCCGAATTTGTCGGAAGTCCTTTAAGGTTAGTTTGCTGGGGTCATCTTTAATAATCGCAGCATTTTGCGAATCCAAGCCGATTTCAACCGGTCTTGTTTTGTTGGCCTGCACCGTATTGGCGGTAGCCTGCACGGCCTTTTCCGTAGCCAGCTGAACCGTAGCCGGAATAATGTTTTTGTGGTTGGTTGCAATAAAGGCGGCAGTGGTGTCTACACCGTTTGCCACTAATTTTGCAAACCGTTCGTCCATCATTTCACGCTCAAGGTCAAAGCTTGGAAATTGCTGCTTAGTGCTTTCGGCCTGTTGCACAATTTGTTTCCAGCCTCTGTCAAGCTCGTCCTGTTTCGCGCGGCGCTGCTTTTCGTCCTCTAAAGTTTTAACCTGTCGCTTTAAAGTAACAATCTGCTTAGCCTCCTCAACAGAACAGCCATGCTCCGAGGCGTACTGCTCAAACGCACCGTTGTCATTCCCGAGCGCCTGGGTCAGTGCTTGAACAAAATTTTCATTTTGCGGGTCAATGCCGTATTTGTCACCAACCATTTGCAAAACGGGTGCAAGACTTTCCAGCCTGGTTTCAAGCCCCTTATAGTTCTTAAAACGCTGCTCAATAATTTTTTCTACAGATTTTTGGTAATCCGCTTTGTATTTGTCGCTCTTAATCAGCTCGGTAAAAGACGGCTCTGTTTCCGCCTCCGTGCTTTTCGGTGCTGCTTTAGCGGTTTCCAAAGGCTCTGCGGGCTCCTGCTTACCGTACTTAACGGCCACAGATTGGCTTTGCTGTTTCCTCCCGGCGGTAGAAGTCTTTTTTTGCGGCTTTTCTATCGTCATAGAATTGGCCGCTGTCTCGCCTGTTGCCTGTGCAACTGTTGCCGCACCGTCGCCGGCAGCGCCCTCGGCAAATAATTGCAAATCAAGGCTTTTTTTAAACATTTGGATTGCTCCTCTTATTTTTTCTGCCGCTTAAGTCCGGCGGGTCTATTGTCACTATAGCACGCTGAAAACAGAATTTCTAACCCCTACCCCGCAAAAATTTTAAATTTTTTGGGTATTTTTTTGAAAGCTCCGAAAACATAGCCGAAATTGCGTTATAAACAGCAGAACATTCGCAAATAAATTCCGGCTTTGGTGTGCACTTAATGCTTGCTTTACCGCTTTCCAAAACTATGCTTGGCTTTTTTTGCATACTGCCGGCATTACGCTGCACAAATCCGGCCAGGGTATATGCCAGGGTAGAAACCCCGGCACATAAAATGTCGCTGCCGTATTCAGCAAGACCGGCATGCCCTGTTATGAAAACCGAATAGTCGTTCATTTCAACCGTTATCATGCTTTTACCTATCCGGGTCTGCTACCGACTGTGCGTCCTCCCGCGCCTTTTCAACATACGGGTGTTCACCGCCGGAAACTTCGGCAGAGCCGCTTTGCTGCTGCGGAAGTGGTTGCCCGCTTTGCTGGGCCATTAAAATCAGCTGTTGTGCAAATGCCGGGTCATATTGCTGGGCTAAGCCAATTGCAATTTGCTGCATTTGCTGTAATTGCTGCAGAAGGGTTCCGTTTTGTTCTATGGTTTGCATAACATCATTTTTATGGGCAAAATCCATGGCTTTTAAGCAAGCCAAAGCCTGGTCGGCCATTTGCGGGTTGAAAAAGCCCAGGTTATAAAACTGCAGCGCCAGCTCGTTTTGCGCCATTTTGGTGTAAGAGCTTGCTTTTTGTGCTGTTACCTCAATATCAAACACCGGCAGCCGCAGTCCCATATCCTGCCCCATAATCGGCTCCTGTGCCATTGGTTTTAACCCGGCGTTGGAATATTCAACATATTGCTGTGTACCCATTTCACCGGTAATTCTAAATTGCCGTGGAATATCATAAAACTGCCTTATCAGCTCTATGCACTGGTTTACAACCTTTCTAAACGCCACATAGAACGCCTTGTTGGAATCGCGGCTGATTTTTCCGCTTTGTTCCATCATAGTAGCAATTGCAGAGGCTGCCGTTACGCCGGAGGTCGTCCCGCCGTTCGCCACATCTCGGTTCCCGGTGCACTCTTTCATTTCGTTAATTAAGCCGTCGCGCACCGAAACATAAATGGACGGCAGCCCGGTTGTTTCAACCGCCCGAATACTGTCGTCGTTAACGCTGTTGGCCTCCACATGAATAAAATCCTTAGTCAGGTCGGCGTATTCCTCCTCGTTAATTGCCGCACCGTTTTTAACCATATAGCGGGGCCTGGCATTTACCATGGCATTTTTTAAAATAGAGGAATTTAGGTGGTCTATCATTTCCTGGGTATCTCTTGCAATATCAATATAACCGTAACCGCAAATGCTGCCCTCCACCGGGAAAAGCCGCTGCACTACAAAGGGGTATTGCGCATGGTCATACCAGCCGTTCGGGTACTTTTCCGGTTCGTTTTCTGTTGCAAACAGCACGGTATTATTTACATACTTGCAGTAATGCAGCACCTTTACCCCGTTCACCATTTTGTGGTAGTACCAATCTATTACCAGCGATTTATTGCTGATGTCCACCGTATCGTCATAAAGGTATTTGGCCAGCGTTATGGTGCTTTGCCCCAGCTTGCCCTTAAGCTCCGGGTATTGCTGCTCCAACAGCTCGTTGCTGACAAATTCGGTGTTAAACAAATGGGTTGACCGCTGAATATCAGTAATGCCGCTTTCCCAAAACAGGTTAATAAAATCAATCTTTTTAATGGAAATGTCCCCAAGGCCGTTATGCTTGGAACCATCCCAAAACACCCCGTAAACGCCGCCGCCGTTTTTCAGCGTGTAGTACGCCACATCCGAATAAGTGGTTTCAAAGTCGTTTTGTTCCAAAACAACCGGCAACACGCTGGAAAGCATTTCAGCCTCGGCTTTGTCGTCCTCAGCCCGCGGCAGCATATTGGCCTCTGGAAAACTGTCCATAGCGTCGCTATGCTTTGAAATAATGCAGTTAAACAGCCAGGCCGAGGCCGGTTTGGGGTCGCTTTCACCGCCGGTCATGTGGTCCCACTGCCGGAGTTTAAAAAACTCCTCATTTGAAATAATTTTTTGCTCTAAATTTAGCTTACCCTGCTTATATTTGCGCAAAATTTCAGTAGCCTTGCTAATCTCTTTTTCGCCTATAACAGCATTTTGAATATTTTCCATTTTATAACCTCCTAAGCCCCCTGAATTGGTTGGGCTTTTTCGTGTAAATCAGCTCTAACGGGTCGTTTTCAATTTTCGGTGCCTCTTTCGGCACTTTCGGCGTAATGGGCCGGCTCATGCAAAAATAGCGTACTTCGTCAGCCACATGGTCCTCTAAGGTTGTGTCTAAATCCTCAGGCTTTGTTTCGGAAAACATCATCAGCGGAATGGTGCGTATAAATGCCGAACAGTTTTTAAACACATACAGCATAGGGTAGCCGTTTTGGTCAAACTGCAGCCGGTATCGCACCTGCATCCAACCTGCAATGCGCTCATTGTCCCCCGGTTCAAAATAAACACCGTATTTTTCGGCAGTTTCGGCCACGCTTTCGCCCCTGCTGCCGTCCCAAATAGAGGGGTCTGCCACACCATTAATGGTTTTGCCCCTTAACAAGGGGTGTTCTTTTTCAATTTTGCTGATCTCTTTAAACTGAACATCCGGCGTCCACTTAACGCCCTCGTTCGGGGAATTGGTGCAGCCGTACAATTCCAATATGCGGTAAACAACCCCGTCATAATCTACCGCCCACCAGGCACAGGAAAACGGTTTGGCATAACCAAAGTCGTAGGAACGGTATATTTTCCAGCCCTGCGGCACTTCAAACGGTTCAATTACATGGGTATACTGCCTATCCTCGTAATGTGCGGGGTCGTCCCGAAACTCCTCGAAAAACATTCCCTCGAACACATTCCAATCGCCGTAGCGCCATGCGGCTTTTAGTTTATTCGGCAGTGAATCCAGCTGCTTAATATAATCCGGCTGCGACTTCATCAGCGCAACATTATCGGTCACCAGCGACTGAATAAAGGCATAATCCTCCGGGTCCTCGTCATTCTCATACTTTCGGTCAACAAACAAGCGTTTAATATATCCGTGCGCCTGGCCCCCGGGGTTGCAGGTGTAATACATCCGTTTTGGAAAATTATTGACGCCGCGCAAACAAGCTGCTATACTCTTAATTTGAAACTCACTAAGCTGTGTTGCCTCATCCAAAAAAATAACATCATATTCAACCCCCTGCATTCGGTCTAAATCCGCGTCCCTGGCGCAGTAAGTAAAGTTTATGGTAGAACCGTTTTCAAATTTAATCACCTTGTCTTTGTCGTTATACCGGGCTATTCCAGCTAATTCAGACCGCAGCTGAACAATATGGTTATTCATCAGCTCCGGGTAGGTTCGGCGAACAATTAATATCCTTATCCCGGCGTACTGCAGGGCCAACATTTTGGCTTTCCAACGAACAGCCCAGGACTTTCCGCCACCCCGTGCGCCGCCAAAGGCCACATGCTTATGCCGTTCCTGTATAAATAGCTTTTGCTTTTCGGACGGCACTGGAAACACTATTTCTCTCACGGCTTTTCTAAATACTCCTCAATTTCATTTGAAAATACAACCTTTATGGCCGCGCTATCCTCTGTATTGCCTGCGTCAACAATGTTTTGTACCTCATGTATGGCAGATAAATTCCCTTTAAACGCCTCCTGCAGCAGCGTATACATCAACCTGGTGTTATTATCCAAAGCGCCCGGTTCAACCCCAAATTTTTCAATTCGTTTGGCGATTTTTTCATCCATAACCGGCAATTCCAGCAGCATGGCCATTGTTTCTTTCAACGCTCTTTTTTTTCG